>NZ_JASVEJ010000022.1:0-90526 GCF_030285425.1 Geitlerinema calcuttense NRMC-F 0142
CAAGCAAATGCGCCGCCAAAACGAATCCACGATCCCCTCATTACTCGGCACTCGAAAAGCAAACCAATCCACTTTTTAACGCTGGGATCCGCCCCTCCCTCCAAGCATCCACCCACTCGCAAGACGCCCTACAAACCTTCAGACGCCTGCGACGGGATGAAGGATCGGTTCTAGCTGGAGACAGGGAAGAAGGGAGTTGGGAGTTGGAGTAGGGTTGGGGAAGAAGGGAGTTGGGAATTGGGAGTTAGGGGTTGGGGAAGAAAGGATAGGAGAACTTGATAACCATCAACTCAGCACTCTCTTCTGACTCGGAACTCGGAACTCGGAACTGACTCAGCACTCTCTTCTGACTCGGAACTCGGAACTCGGAACTCGGAACTCTTTTCTCCCCACCCTCTTCCCCACTCAGCACTTAGTTAGATAGCGCAGTTGAGGCCACCTGATTTCTTGCTGAAGAGGTAATTTTCGCGGTAATCTACTGGGCAATCAATTACAGCCGGAACCTCTTGATTGAGGGCTTCCTTGAGGGTTGGGATCAGTTCTGCGGCTGAGTTGACGCGATATCCCTTTAAACCCATACTTTCGGCAAATTTAACAAAATCGGGATTGCCAAACTTGATAAAGGCAGATTCGCCGTAATGGTCTTGTTGCTTCCATTCAATCAGACCATAGCCGCCATCGTTAAAGATTAGGGTTACAAAGGCAGTCCCTACCCGCAGCGCAGTTTCCAGTTCTTGGCAGTTCATCATAAACCCGCCATCTCCGGTTGCAGCAATTACTTTGCGATCGGGATGAACCAGTTTAGCGGCGATCGCGCCGGGAATCGCAATCCCCATCGCCGCAAATCCATTAGAAATTAAACAGGTATTGGGGCGATCGCAATGGTAGTGACGCGCAATCCACATCTTATGCGCCCCCACATCCGAAATCAAAATATCTTCTGGCCCTAGAACCTGTCGCAAGTCGTAAATTAACTTTTGCGGCTTAATGGGGAACTCTCCATCGGTCGCATACTGTTCGTAGTCCTCACGAATATCGCTGCGTAACTCCGTAGCGTAGGCGGGGGCTTTTCCTTGGCGATCGGAACGGCGGAGAATTTCGGTTAGCGAATCAGAAATATCGCCGACAATTTCCACGATCGGGATATAGCTGCTATCAATTTCTGCGGGTAAAGCGCCAATATGAATAATCGGAATTTTGCCTTCTGGGTTCCATTTCTTCGGCGAAAACTCAATCAAGTCATAACCCACAGCAATCACTAAATCAGTATGGTCAAAGGCACAGCTAATATAGTCGCGCTGCTGAAGACCTGCTGTCCAGAGCGCGAGGGGATGCGTGTAGGGAATTACGCCTTTACCCATAAAGGTATTCGCCACCGGGATATTCAGTTGGGTGGCAAATTCGGTTAATGCATCGCTGGCTTTAGCACGAATTGCGCCATTTCCCACCAGTAATAAGGGATGGCTGGCTTTAGAAATCGCAACGGCCGCTTCATTAATGGTTTGATAAGCCGCATAGGACTTATCGCGTTTATCCCGTTCTAGGGGTTTACCTTCCACAGGCATAGCGGCGATATTTTCCGGTAAGTCAATATGAACGGCTCCCGGTTTTTCGCTTTGAGCAATTTTAAAGGCTTTGCGAACAATTTCTGGGGTATTGCTCGGCCGGACAATTTGGGTATTCCATTTGGTGACAGGGGAAAACATTGCCACCAAGTCAAGATATTGATGGGATTCAATGTGCATCCGATCGGTTCCCACTTGCCCTGTAATGGCAACCAGCGGCGCGCCATCCAAATTGGCATCTGCTACCCCAGTCATCAGGTTAGTGGCTCCAGGGCCCAATGTAGATAAGCAGACTCCTGCTTTTCCGGTCAACCGACCATACACATCGGCCATAAAGGCAGCGCCTTGTTCGTGGCGGACGGTGATGAATTGAATGGAGGAGCCGGAGAGGGCTTTTAGGACTTGGAGATTTTCTTCGCCAGGAAGGCCAAAAACATAGCGAACGCCTTCATTTTCTAGACAGCGGACTAAAAGTTCAGCAGTGTTCATAGGTTATTGCTCTGTCACAAAAAATTCCGATCGATAAGAACGCAGAAGAATACCCTGTTTTCATAGTTGTGTATTTATTTCACCCAAACGGTTTTAATGTTGACAAATTCGCGAATTCCTTGACATCCGAGTTCTCGACCGTAACCGGATCGCTTAATTCCCCCAAAGGGAAGGCGGGGGTCAGATTTGACCATGCCATTGATGAAAACGGCTCCGGCTTCAATTTCACAGATTAGGCGATCGCGCTCTTGGGGGTCATTTGTCCAGGCGCTAGCCCCCAGTCCAAAGGGGGTGGCGTTGGCAATTTCAATGGCGCGATCGAGGTTGGGAACGCGAAACAGCAGAGCAACGGGGCCAAAAAATTCGGCTTCGTTAGCGGAGGCACCGGGGGGAATTTGGGTGAGGATGGTGGGAGGATAGTAGTTACCGGGTCGATCTAAGGGCTGTCCGCCGATTCGGAGTTTTGCCCCCTGTTGGACGTTTTCTTGGACGAGTTCGTCCAGTTCAGACAAGATATCGGGGGTGGCTAAGGGGCCAATATCGGTATCTAGCTGCATGGGATCGCCGACTTTGAGGGCGGCAAATTTTTCAATTAGGCGCTGTTCAAACTCGTCTGCGATCGCCTCA
Source organism: Geitlerinema calcuttense NRMC-F 0142 (assembly GCF_030285425.1). Lineage (NCBI taxonomy): Bacteria > Bacillati > Cyanobacteriota > Cyanophyceae > Geitlerinematales > Geitlerinemataceae > Geitlerinema > Geitlerinema calcuttense. Next base: position 2,682 of record NZ_JASVEJ010000022.1, read on the forward strand.
GCGATAATAAACCGTTTGGCCGCAATGCAAGATTGACCGTTATTGATCGTGCGAGCTGTGACGGCGGTACTGACAGCCATGTCGAGATCGGCACTCTCTAGGACAATATACGGGTCGCTGCCGCCCAGTTCCAGGACGGTTTTTTTAATTTGTTTGCCAGCGGCGGCGGCTAAACTGGCTCCGGCGGCTTCGCTCCCCGTGAGGGTGGCGGCGCAGATGCGATCGTCGGCCATCAGATCGGCGATCCGGTTGGCGGGAATGAGCAGGGTTTGAAAGGCTCCTTCCGGGAATCCGGCTTGGTGTAAAATTTCTGCGATCGCTAGGGCGCATTGGGGGACGTTGGAGGCATGTTTGAGCAGTCCGACGTTACCGGCCATCAGCGCTGGGGCCGCAAACCGGAAGACTTGCCAAAAGGGGAAGTTCCACGGCATGACGGCGAGAATGACTCCTAGGGGTTGATAGCGGATAAAGCTTTTGCTAGCATCAGTTTCGATGATTTCATCCGCCAGAAAGGTGGGGGCATTGTCGGCATAGTAGCGGCAAACCACGGCGCATTTTTGCACTTCTGCGATCGCGGCTTTTAGGGGTTTGCCCATTTCTAGAGTCATCAGTTGCCCAAAGCGTTCTCGATCGGCTTCTAAAATGTCGGCTGCTTTGTACCACCACTGAGCCTTTTGCGCGAAGGGAAGGGGGCGATACTGCTCGAAGGTGCGAGCCGCTAGCGCCACTTTCGCTTCGAGTTGCTCGTCGGTTAAGGCCTCAAAGGTCTTCAGGGTTTCCCCAGTGGCTGGATTAATCGTTGCGATTCCCATTAACTCAACTCCCGATCCAATGGATCGCCAAAATCATTTTGAGTTCTGTAGCCGTAGCGTTTTTATCGATCCCCGTGCGATCGCGCTTGTCTCTAGTGTTCCCCCGAATTACGCTTTCTACGCAGGGAGGAACCGGGAAATCTCGATCCGCTCGTTCGTCGATGCACAAGGGATTTCAAGCCCAGATACCTACAGATTCTCCTCTCAGGCTAGGAGAGGTCTTCTGGGCAAGTCGCAAATTAAATACTTTCTTTAAGTAACTTCACGCGTCTTAATATGGCGTCAAAGCTGCATAATGAGATGAAGTTATCCTATGATCCTGAAAGTCTCCTGAAGTCCCCTATGAATGACTCAGCTCCAGCCGAACTGATTATTGAAGCGGGTCGAACCGAAAAGCAGTATTGGAAAGACTTGTGGCGCTACCGCGAGTTGTTTTACTTTCTGGCTTGGCGAGATATCCTCGTTCGCTATAAGCAAACGGTCATTGGCGTCGCTTGGGCTTTAATTCGTCCCTTCCTGACAATGGTCGTGTTTAGCGTCGTTTTTGGCAAGTTAGCCAACCTGCCAAACGAAGGGCCCCTTACCCAATTTTAGTCTTTGCGGCACTTTTACCTTGGCAGTTATTCGCAACTGCGCTATCTTCATGTAGTGAAAGCTTGCTGGGTAATGCGAACTTGATCTCCAAGGTCTACTTTCCCCGGCTGATTGTCCCCACTTCTGCGGTGATTGTCAGTTTTGTGGATTTTATGATTTCCGGAATCATTCTTTTAGGGCTGATGGCGTGGTATAACTTTATTCCAGATTGGCGGATTCTCACGCTCCCTCTGTTTATTGCGATCGCCTTTGCCGCAGCTTTAGGAGGTGGCTTGTGGTTAGCTGCACTCAATGTCAAGTATCGCGACTTCCGCTATATCGTCCCCTTTATTGTCCAATTTGGCTTATACATCTCACCCGTGGGGTTTAGTAGCACGATTGTGCCAGAGCAATGGCGTTTGCTATACTCTCTCAACCCAATGGTCGGCGTTATTGACGGGTTTCGTTGGGCAATTTTAGGCGGAGAAGCACATCTTTACATACCCGGCTTTGCTCTGTCACTAGCACTAGTAGGAGTTTTGCTTGTGAGTAGTATCTGGTACTTTCGGAAAACAGAACGTACCTTTGCTGACGTAATCTAAGGGGAATCAAGCCAGGGTAAACTCAGTGATGACTTGACCAATTAAAAGAGAATTGCCTTAAACTTCTGGAGAGAAGTACGATGAGACGGGTCGGCTGTACCTTTGACAGCAATTAGCCAGAATTTATTGTGAATTTATGTCTGATACAGTCATTCAAGTTGAGAACTTAAGTAAGAAATACCTCATCGGTCATCAGAAGCAAGCCTATACCTTGCGTGAGGCTATCTCAAATACGACCCGTTCCTTAAGCCATAAACTCATTACCCCTTGGAAAAAAAGTGAAAGTTTCTCACAGACAGAGGAATTTTGGGCATTAAAAGATATTTCATTTGAAGTTAAGCAGGGCGATCGCGTTGGTATTATTGGACGCAATGGCGCTGGAAAATCTACCCTTCTCAAAATTCTCAGCCGCATCACAGAACCCACTCACGGTCGCATCACCATCAAAGGTCGAGTCGCCAGCTTACTAGAAGTTGGAACCGGCTTTCATCCAGAATTAACCGGAAGAGAAAACATTTTTCTCAACGGAGCAATTTTAGGAATGAGTAAAGCGGAAATCAAGCGAAAGTTTGATGAAATTGTAGACTTTGCAGAAATCGAAAAATTTATTGATACCCCAGTTAAGCGTTACTCCTCTGGGATGTACGTCCGGTTAGCTTTTGCTGTCGCCGCTCACTTAGAACCCGAAATTCTAGTAGTAGATGAAGTTTTAGCGGTTGGAGATTCCCAATTTCAGAAAAAATGCCTTGGCAAAATGGAAGAAGTTGGCAAAGAAGGAAGAACAGTTTTATTTGTTAGCCATCAAATGGCAGCCGTGGAGAAGCTTTGTTCTCGAGGAATTGTTCTGCGTTATGGAACTAAAGAATATGATGGGTTAACTCAAGATGCAATTAATTTTTATCTACAAAATATAGAAAAAAATATTAAAACCTTGATTTTAGGAAAATTAAAAGATCGGGAACAGGTGAGCTTAAAATTGTAGATTTTGCGATAGAGAATTCAAATGGAGAAGTCGTACCAGCGGTTTCAGCAGGAGAAGATATTGCTTTACTATTTTATTACCATATGAATGAGGATGCGCCTCTTAAAAATGTTAGTATTGGGTTTTCTATTCATAGTTTACTAGGAGACACAATTTCTATTTTATATAGTGATTACGAGGGGCAAACCTTTAATGTCAATTCTTCTCAGGGAATGTTTAGGTGTAAGCTTAAAAATTTCCCCTTTTCTAACGGTCGATACTTTGTAGGCGCTCGTATTATAAGTCAAGGAGTGGAGATAGACTGGCCTCAAGACTTTTTAGGATATATTGATGTTGAAGCAGGTGACTTTTACAAGACAGGAAATGTTAATCATAGCGGTATTGGTCCCATTTTACTAAGAGGAGAATGGCAACTAGATAGGATAGGAGTTTCAGTCAAGTGAGTTCAACGTTAAAAAAAATCAATCTTGGTTTTGGTCGATTGAATAAGGCTATTAAGGTTACTTTTTTCCCTAAAAATATTTATACTTATAACCGTCCTGCTCATGACTATCATAACTTATCCTATTCTCAAGAAGGAGAAGATAGAATTTTATCGAGAATTTTTGAAGGACAAAATCAAGGATTTTATGTAGATGTAGGAGCACATCATCCTCAACGATTTTCTAACACTTACTTGTTCTACTTACTAGGTTGGCGAGGCATGAATATTGATGCAAAACCTGGAAGTATGTCTCTTTTTCAGAAAATTCGCCCAAATGATATTAATTTAGAGTTACCCATTTCTGATAGTTATCAAGTCTTAACCTATTATGAATTTAATGAACCTGCGTTAAACGGATTTTGTCCAGAAATTTCTCAGGAACGAGATGGGCTTCACCACTATCGAATCATTAAAACTCACCAACTGCAAACATATACATTATCTGAGGTTTTAGACCAGTATTTACCCAAAGAACAGCAAATAGATTTCTTAAACGTAGATGTGGAAGGATTGGACTATCAAGTTCTTAAATCTAACAATTGGTCTAAGTATAAGCCTAAAGTTATTTTGGCAGAGGACTTAAACTTCTCATTTCTTGATAATCCCCCAAAATCGAAAGTTGCATCGCTGTTATTTGACCAAGGATATGAAATTTATGCCAAGTCAGGATTTACACTGGTTTTTAAATTACGTGCTTAAAGATGTTGAATACACCCGTTGCTTTAATTATTTTTAACCGTCCTGACCTGACTAAGACTGTATTTCAAAAAATACGTGAAGCTAAACCCAAAACATTATTGGTAATAGCGGATGGCCCTCGAAATCCTGAAGAATCTGTCAAATGTGAGCAAGCTAGAGCAGTGGTAGAACAAGTAGATTGGGACTGTCACTTAATCAAAAATTATTCAGAGGTAAATTTAGGTTGTAAAAGAAGAGTATCTAGCGGTTTAAACTGGGTATTTTCCGAGGTAGAAGAAGCAATCATTCTAGAGGATGATTGCGTTCCAGCTAAATCATTTTTTAACTTTTGTGAGACTCTCTTAAATCACTATCGCTATAATCCACAAATTATGATGATTAGTGGAGACAATTTCCAGAAGGGACACAAGAGAACTCCTTATAGTTACTATTTCTCTAAATATTTTCATGTTTGGGGCTGGGCTTCGTGGCGTAGAGCCTGGAAATATTATGATATCAAGCTTGAAAATTGGCTAGAAGATAAACATTCAGGCTTCGTTGAATCTATCTTCAAAGATCCTTATGAGTGCCAATATTGGACAACTATTTTGGATAGTGTCTTCAATGAAAGTATTGATACTTGGGATTATCAATGGCTGTATTCTTGTTGGAAGCAGCAAGGTTTATCAATTATACCAGAAACTAATTTAATTTCTAATATAGGATTTGGAGAAGAGGCTTCTCATACTTGTGGTGAAAGTCCTTGGTCACGACTGCCTGTTGTAGAGATTTTGCAAATAAAACATCCACCTATTATTCAAGTAAATCAGAGGGCAGATCGTTACACATTTGATTATCATTATGGAGGTAAAATAATTAGAGAAAGCAATAGTTTAATCTTTAAAGCAAAAGCAGAAATCAAAAGATTAGCTAAATTCCTTAAACCCCATATTAAGATATAGATCTATGCCTTACTCTACCTATGAAGAATCAGTAATGTGGTTGCGATCGCAGCCCCAATATAGTGAATTTGTGCGCTCATGCTATCTAGATCAGGATAACTTACTGGCAGCAAGGCGCTTTTTATCCAGTGAAGAATTTAGTGAAATCATCAAAATCCTGGGTCTGGTAAAACCAGGAAGGCATTTGAAAATTTTGGACTTAGGTTGTGGCAATGGTATTGCTTCTTATGCTTTTAGCACTTTTAATCATGCAGTATATGCTGTCGATCCAGACCCAAGTCGGGAGGTTGGCCTAGAAGCAACTCGTAGATTATCTAATTCCTCTAATAATGGGTTAATACTGACCTTTAATGCCTCTGCAGAGTCTTTACCCTTTTCAGATAATTTTTTTGATATTGTTTATGAGCGACAGGCCCTACATCATTTTTCAGATTTAAACAAAGGATTAACAGAAGTTTCAAGAGTTTTAAAACCAGGAGGTTTTTTGCTAGCGACAAGAGAACATGTAGTCAACGATGAACAACAGCTTAGAGATTTTTTGCAAAATCATCTGCTACATCAGATGCATGGCGGAGAAAATGCTTATCGTTTAGATGAATACTTGTTAGCCTTTAGAAAAGCTAATTTAAAAATTAGTAGATATTGGGGATGTTTTGATACGGTAATCAATCATTATCCTACTTCCAATTTAGATATCAGAAGTTGGTTCATACAAGCATTAGAAAATAAATTTGGTAAAATAGGAGCCTCATATATAGCAAAAGTCCCCTTACTAGAAACACTCTACAGAAGAGCACTCTCCCAAAGCAATCAATCTCCAGGTAGACTCTACTCTTTTTTATGTGTTAAACCCAAAGGAAAAAAACTCAATGAGAACTCTTTACGATGGGCAAATATACTCTAGCCAATGCGTAGGCGGAATTATTCGTTATTTTAATAGTCTTATCAGTTGCTTACCAAAATCTTTTTATCCCTACCTGACTAGCAGCCAGGAGAACGAAGTAACATATCCAGAACACCCTAACTTTAAACTCTTTTACTATAAAAGGTTTGCCTTGAAACCTGGGCGATTGTCTTATTGGCTAGAAAAATACTATTTTAGAGCAGTGTCCAATGTTGTAAAGCCAGATATTATCCATCCTACTTACTACTCTTCTTTAACCCGTCATCCTTTGAATCAATACCGTGCTCCTGTTGTCTTAACAGTTTGGGATATGATTCACGAACTGTTTCCTCAGTCTTTAGATCCAACGGGCCAAGAAGTACAAATAAAGCGTCAGGCTATTTTAGCAGCTCAAGCAATTATTTGTATTTCAGAAAATACTAAAAAAGATTTACTAGGGCGCTATAATTTACCCGATAAAAATATTCAAGTGATCCACTTAGCGTCTAGTATTAATGATAGTTTTGCGAAGGGAAAGGAAGCAGTTCCCAATAGCCCCTATTACTTATATGTCGGAAGTCGGGATAATTATAAAAACTTTATAAGTTTACTCACCGCCTTCAACCACGTGAAGTCTAAACTTCCTGACGTTAAACTTTGCGTAACGGGTTCCCCTTTTACAATATCTGAACAGCAGCGAATAGGGGATTTGGGGTTAACTGAGAGAATCCAGAACTATGGCTTAGTTAGCGATCGCCATTTAGCTAAACTGTATCATCATAGCCTAGCGTTAGTCTATCCTTCGCTGTATGAGGGTTTCGGTATCCCCCTTCTAGAAGCAATGTCTTGTGGAACTCCTGTGGTTGCATCCAATTGCTCAAGTATTCCTGAAGTTGTAGGTGATGCTGGTATATTGTTCGATCCTCACTCAATCGATGATTTGGCAGATATTTTACTGTTTCTGTATAATCACCCCGCAGAACGCGATCGCCTCATCAGCAGAGGCTATGAACAAGCCAAAAAGTTTAGTTGGCAAAAAACGACCGATCAAACAGTTGAAGTTTATCGTTCGCTCATTTAACAAACACAGATTCTTATGTATAAAATCTAATACTAAAGGACTTAAAGTACATGAAAGCAGTTATTTTGGCAGGAGGATATGGTACCCGAATCAGTGAGGAAACTCACCTCAAACCCAAGCCGATGGTAGCAATTGGTGGGCGTCCAATCATCTGGCACATTATGAAAATATATTCAGCCTACAATATTAACGAATTTATTATTTGTTGTGGCTACAAAGGTTATATTATCAAGGAATATTTTGCCAATTACTTTCTTCATATGTCCGATGTTACCTTTGACATGAAATCAAATCGTATGGAGGTACACCAGAAACACGCGGAACCTTGGCGCGTCACATTGGTAGACACGGGTGAAGATTCCATGACTGGGGGGCGCTTAAAGCGCGTTCAAAAGTATGTGGATAACGAAACTTTTTGCTTTACCTATGGAGATGGAGTGAGTAGTGTTAATATTGCTGAGTTAGTTAAATATCATCACCAACACCAAGCAATGGCGACCTTAACGGCTGTTCAGCCCCCCGGTCGATACGGAGCCTTGAACGTAGAGGATCGGCGGGTTCTGAACTTTCAAGAAAAGCCTCAAGGAGATGGAGCCTGGATTAATGGTGGCTTCTTTGTCCTTGAGCCACAAGTGTTTGACCTTATTGAAGGCGATCTGACGAGTTGGGAGAACGACACGCTACCGACGATAGCTAGCAAAGATCAGCTTTTTGCTTTTTATCACAAGGGTTTTTGGCAGCCAATGGATACCTTGCGGGATAAAAATCAGTTAGAGCATTTGTGGGATTTAGGTGAAGCACCCTGGAAGGTATGGTAATGCAAGCTGATTTTTGGCAGGGAAAGCGCGTTTTTTTAACGGGACACACCGGATTTAAAGGAAGCTGGCTGTCCCTATGGCTGCAACTTCTAGGCGCAGAAGTAGGTGGCTATAGCCTAGCGCCACCGACACAGCCAAGTCTCTTTGAATTGGCTCATGTTCAAGAAAGAATGCTCTCAATTGAAGGGGATATTCGCGATCTAGAGAGACTCAGACAGGCGATCGCACAATTTAAACCTGAAATTGTTTTTCACCTCGCCGCCCAGTCCATTGTCCGTCAATCCTACCAAAACCCCGTAGACACCTACGCGGTTAACGTCATGGGCACCGTCAATCTTTTAGAAGCGATCCGACAAGTGGGTGGCGTCCGGGCTGTCGTCAACATCACCTCCGACAAGTGTTATGAAAATCGCGAGTGGGTTTGGGGATATCGAGAAAATGAGGCAATGGGGGGTTACGACCCCTATAGCAGCAGCAAAGGCTGTGCCGAATTAGTCACCAGTGCTTATCGCAATTCATTTTTTCATCCCAGCGACTACGCCCAACATGGAGTTGCGATCGCCTCTGCACGCGCCGGAAATGTAATTGGTGGCGGAGACTGGGCTGTCGATCGGCTGATCCCAGATACTCTAAAATCGCTGATCGCTAAACAGCCCCTACCGATCCGCAATCCTCATGCCATTCGTCCTTGGCAGCATGTTTTAGAACCCCTTAACGGTTATTTAACCCTTGCCGAATACCTTTATCAACAGGGCGCGCCTTTTAGCGAAGCCTGGAATTTTGGCCCTAACGATTGTGACATTCAACCCGTCTCTTGGGTGGTCGATCGACTGTTTACCCTTTGGGGAGAAGGAACTTGGCAATGGGATCGAGGGACTCAACCTCATGAAGCCACGACCCTCAAGCTAGATTCCACCAAAGCTCGCATTAAACTAGGGTGGCAGCCTAAACTAGACTTGGAAACAGCCTTAGCTTGGATTGTCGATTGGACAAAAGCTTGGCAAGCGGGAGCCAATAGCCGTCACTTTACAGAAACCCAAATTCAAAAATTTATGGAGATCGGAGGGATATGAGTCATCCCCAATGTCGTTTTTGCCATACCCCACTCCGCCAGACTTTCGTGGATCTAGGCATGTCCCCTTTGTCCAATGCCTATTTATCGCGATCGCAATTGAATGAAGCTGAAACGTTTTACCCTCTGCACGCGTATGTCTGCGAAAATTGTTTTTTAGTCCAACTCGAAGAATTTGAAACACCAGAACATATTTTCAGCGATTACGCTTACTTCTCTTCTTACTCAGATACTTGGTTAACCCACGCTAAAAATTACACTGAATCGATGATTCAGCGTTTTGGGTTCAATCCACAAAGTCTAATTATTGAAATTGCTAGTAATGATGGATACCTATTACAATTTTTTCATGATCAAAATATTCCAGTATTAGGTATCGAACCCGCCGCCAACGTTGCTAAAGTGGCTCAAGACAAAGGGATTAACACCCTAGTCCGTTTTTTTGGAACGCAAACAGCTAAAGATTTAGTTGAACAAGATCGACAAGCTAACCTATTGATTGGCAATAACGTCCTAGCCCATGTCCCCAACTTAAATGATTTTGTAGCTGGCATTAAAATTATCCTGAAGCCTGAAGGGATTCTAACCCTAGAGTTTCCTCATCTTCTACAACTAATCTTCTTCAATCAGTTTGACACCATTTATCACGAACACTTTTCTTATTTTTCCTTGTTAACAGTCGAAAAAGTGTTTGCCAAGCATGGTATTACCTTATTTGATGTTGAAGAACTTCCCACGCACGGTGGCTCGTTGAGAATTTACGGCAGACATCAAGAGTCTAGCTATCATCCTGTGAGCGATCGCCTTCATCAGCTCAAAGCAAAAGAAATTCAAGCAGGCCTAGATCGGATAGATACCTACGTGCAGTTTAGCGAAAAAGTCAAGCAAACCAAACGTCAGCTTATCCAATTTTTAATCAATGCAAAACAACAAGGAAAAACTGTAGTAGGCTATGGCGCGCCAGCCAAAGGAAATACCTTACTCAATTACTGCGGCATCCGCACCGACTTTCTAGATTACACCGTAGATCGCAGTCCTCACAAACAAGGATTATGGCTACCTGGAACCCACATTCCCATATACAGCCCAGAAAAAATCTTTGAAACCAAACCCGACTATGTTCTCATCTTGCCCTGGAACCTGCAAGGAGAAATTACTCAGCAAATGGCAGGAATTCGACAATGGGGCGGGCAGTTTACGATTCCAATTCCTCAAATCCAAATAGTCTAATGCTTTTTCATCAAACGCCAATTCCTGGCTGCTGGCTGATTACACCTGAACGGCGAGAAGACGAACGCGGTTTTTTTGCGCGTTCCTGGTGTCAAAAAGAGTTTCTTGAATATCGCCTTAACCCAAATTTAGTACAGTGCAACATTTCCTTTAACACTAAAGCAGGTACGCTACGAGGGATGCATTATCAAGCCCAACCTCATGAAGAAGCTAAATTAGTTCGTTGTACAATGGGAGCAATTTATGATGTAGTTGTAGATCTGCGTCCTGCTTCATCAACCTTTAAGCAATGGTACGCAGTCAAGCTCACTAGCGAGAACCGTCTTATGCTTTATATTCCTGAAGGGGTAGCACACGGGTTTCAAACTTTAGTGAATAATACGGAAGTGTTTTATCAGATGTCGGAATATTATGTTTTAGAGTCTGCACGAGGAGTGCGCTGGAACGATCCAACGTTCAAAATAGAGTGGCCTTCAGCAGAAGAACGCATAATTTCTGCAAAGGATTGTAGTTATTCAAACTTTGGGCTATGAAGCGAGTGTTAGTCACAGGCGCAGGGGGGTTTGTTGGTAGACATACACTGCAACCGCTTTTAGATAGAGGTTGTGAAGTACATGCAGTAACCTCGAAAAGTCATTTTGCTGACGCGAATCGCACCTCTCTAGTAAATTGTACTTGGCATGTTGCAGATTTACTCAATCCAATACAAGTTAAAACTGTAATAGAGCGATCGCAACCGACCCATTTGTTACACTTGGCTTGGTGTACTACGCCTGGACAATACTGGACTTCAGAAGAAAATTTTCACTGGGTACAAGCTAGCTTAGAGCTGTTGTACCATTTCCGCGAAATAGGGGGACAGCGTGTGGTGATGGCAGGTACCTGTGCTGAATATGATTGGAATTATGGTTATTGTTCTGAAAACCTCACCCCATTAAAACCAAATACCCCCTATGGAATCTGTAAAAATGCGCTACAAACTCTGCTATCTGCTTACTGCAACCAAACAGATTTAAGCAGTGGTTGGGGGCGAATATTCTTTGCCTACGGACCTTATGAACACCCCAAGCGAGTAGTTTCCTCCGTGATTCAAGCTTTATTAAAGCGAACACCTATTCCTTGTTCTCATGGCTATCAAATTAGGGATTTTCTCCACGTTTACGATATTGCTGATGCTTTTGTTTGTTTTTTGCTAAGCGAACAAACTGGAACAGTTAATATTGCTTCAGGTAACCCAGTAACCCTTAAAGAAATTATTGCTTCTTTAACTGAAAAAATTGGCAATGCTGAATTGATTCAATGGGGAGCTTTGTTGACGGCTGATAATGAGCCTCCTTTGATAGTTGCCGATACAAGACGCTTAACTCAGGAAATTGGGTGGCTCCCTAGATTTTCTCTAGATAATGGGCTTGATCAGACTATTGACTGGTGGAAAAAACTTTTAGGTAGAACCTCAATGAGCCAATTTTCTTGTCCTATTTGCCAATCGGATTCAACCATAAGCTTTCTTAATCGCGAACAGGTACCTGTACATCAAAATTTAGTTATTAACAAGCAAGATGCAGCTATTCACACAACTCGAGGAAATCTCTATTTAAGAGTTTGTCAAGAATGTGGTTTTATCTTCAACCAAGCTTTTGAACCCACTAAATTGAGCTATGAAAAAACTATGATAATAGTCAAACCTATTCTTTATCATTTAGTAATTATCTCAAAACCTTGATTGACCGCTTAGTTAATGAAAAAAATGTTCGTCATTGTCAAATTGTAGAAGTTGGCTGTGGAAAAGGGTGGTTTTTGAGGAAATTAGTTGAAGTTGAGGAATGGGGAAATGTTGGTTATGGATTTGACCCAAGTTATGTTGGTTCAGATAAAGATTTAAATAATCGATTACAATTTGAAAAACGCTACTATAATTCAGACTGTAGTGATGTTCCTGCCGATGTCGTTATTTGCCGTCATGTAATTGAACACGTACCTAATCCACTTAATCTTCTCTTGTCCATTAACCAAGCTTTATCTAAATCAACGCAAGCAAGAGTTTTTTTTGAAACTCCTTGTGTCAAATGGATATTGAACAATCAAGTGATGTGGGATTTATTTTATGAACATTGTTCTTATTTTACCAAACAATCTTTAACAACTGCCTTTGAAATTGCTGGATTTCAAGTTCGGAGTGTTGAACATGTTTTTAACGATCAATATTTATGGTTAGAAGCTACACGCTCTGAAAAAAAATCTCCAATTACTAAAGCTCCTAATGATATAGTTAAGTTATGTCAAAAATATTCTGATTCAGAGCAAAAGCTTAAGCAAAATTGGAATGCAAGAATTGAACAATTACATAAAAAAGGTAAAATAGCTATTTGGGGTGCTGGTGCAAAAGGAGTGACTTTTGTCAATTTAATTGATCCAGGACAAAACAAAATTGATTGTGTTATCGATCTAAATCCCAACAAACAGGGCAATTATATTCCAGGTACAGGGCATTGTATTGTTGATTACAAGGAAGCTATAAAAAGAGATGTTAAAACAGCAATTCTCATGAATCCTAACTATTATCAGGAAAATATACAATTGCTAGCAGCCAATGGCTTAACCTTAGACCTAGTAGAGTGAACACATCTTATGAAAATCATCATTGACAGCGAACTGCATACTCTAACTTGTATCGTAAACGAGCAAGAAAAGGTTATAGATCTTTACACCAAAGAAGCATTTGAAATTATTTCAAAACAGTGGGTAAAATTAGGATGGAACCAAAAATATCCTTACAATTTTAGCTGGATGGGAAGACCCATAATTCAACTGCCAGAAGATCTAATTAGAATTCAAGAAGTTATCTCTGAAGTTAAACCTGATGTTATTGTTGAGACAGGAATAGCACATGGGGGTTCCCTGATTTATTATGCTAGCCTTTGTAAGGCTATGAGTCGGGGAAGAGTTATCGGTATTGATATTGAAATTAAACCCCACAACCGACAAGCTCTAGAACGTCACGAGCTTGCTTCGTTTATTACCTTGATTGAAGGAAGCTCAACTGATTCTCAAGTTGTATCTCAGGTCAAAAATTTGATTCAATCGGGCGAAACAGTCTTGGTTCTTTTAGATTCTTGTCATACTAAACAACATGTCACAAATGAGTTAGAAGCTTATCATGATTTAGTTACACATGGATCTTATATTGTCGCAACAGATGGCATCATGAAAGATTTATTTGATGTGCCAAATGGAAAGCCTGAATGGAAATGGGATCATCCCACAGCAGCAGCGAAGGAATTTGCAGCTAAACATCCTGAATTTGTACTCAAACAACCCCAATGGCCATTTAGTGAAAGCGAACTGACAGAAAACATAACGTATTGGCCAGGAGCCTGGTTAAGGCGTCAATAACGCGTTCAGCAGATATTTTTTAAGGAGAATGTTGGTCAAAACTTGCTCATCTTGAACGATTGCTGAGTTTTAAGTTTTAATATTCTCCGTATGCCAGAACTTCCACAGTCATTATTGCCAGATTTAATGAGAGCTTGAGTAAATGGGCGATCGCGTGTCTGAAAATTTCCCTTTGGTTAGTGTAGGTATTCCAACTTACAACCGGGAGAAACTTCTGAAAAGTACGGTAGAAAGTGTTTTAAATCAATCTTACAAAAATCTAGAAATCATTATTTCTGATAATGGTTCAACTGACGGAACTGAATCCTATTGCCGCGAACTTAGCCAGAAAGATCCGCGCTTCACTTACATTCGGCAGCCCATTAATTTAGGATCGTCAAAAAACTTTGAGTATGTTTTACATCAAGCCACAGGTGAATTTTTTATGTGGTTGGCTGATGACGATCTGTGCGAACCAGAGCTAATTGAAAAGCTAATTGAAAAGTTGGTAGAAGATTCAACAATCATATTATCCACCTCAGATGTCAAGTTAATTGATGCTGAGGGTAGCTTAATTAGTATACAAACCATCCCAACGCTCTACCCAGAAAATGACTGGTTGGAAGTACGGCGATCGCTCTTTGAATTTCTGCCAAGAAATATGGAAGTTAATTTTGCAGTATATGGTTTAGGTCGCACTGAATTTGCCAAGAAGTTCTTTGAGCGGTGGTCAATTGAATGTTATGGATTTACACTAGGTTGGGAATACCCCTATCTTGCTAAGTTAGCAACATTTGGCAAAATTGTCGCAATTCCTCAACCTCTCAAGCTTTATCGCTTTCATGAAGGCATGGGTTACTCGGAAGCTCAAAGACTAACGCCTTGGAAGAACTTCATTTTAAGGTCAAAACTGAGAAATCGACTTTTGGCAATCTTAAGTGAGTCTCACCTGTCAAGCCTGGAACAGCTACCGCTTTATGGCTTAGTGATTTGCCAGTATGGTGCTTCTGTTTTCTTAGAAGGTTGGCTAGGTACTCGTAATTATTTAATTAAACCCATCATTCTCAATATTTTAGGATTTTTGGGCTGGCAATTTAAAAAAGCTTGAATCATTAAATAAAGTGTCTTGACAAAATTGATAAATTGTGGATGATTAGATAGAGATCGATCCTTTAGGCATCTCGGCAGATAGTAAAGACCGAACAAACGCTGTAAACTAGAAATACTGAGTTAGCTTAGAAACTACATTGTCTATTGTTCGTACTGGTTTAACCCTGAAAGACTTACCTCCACCATCATCTGAAAAACAGGGATGGCCTTGGACAGAGGAAAGCTCGCCCATACCCGATCGAATGCCTGATGGATTGGAATGGCCCCGCATTAGCATTATTACCCCCAGTTATAACCAAGGTCAATTTATCGAGGAAACAATTCGCTCCATTTTACTGCAAGGTTATCCGAATCTTGAATATATTTTGATTGATGGTGGTAGCACTGACAATACAATCGAGATCCTAAAAAGGTACGAACCTTATTTTAGCTATTGGGTTAGCGAACCCGATGCAGGGCAATCGGATGCAATTAACAAAGGGTTTCATAAAACAACAGGAGAATTAATTGCTTGGCAAAACTCGGATGACTATTATGCTCCTGATGTATTCATTAAAATTGCCCTGGCTACCAGAGAAAATCTGGATGCTGATGTTTTCTATGGAGCAGCAAATGTTATTGATTCTCAGTATAAACTGATTCAATATTTAGAAGTAACAGAGTTAAATGTTGAATCAATTTTGCCGTGGTTTCATATTGTTAATCAATCTTGCTTCTTTAAGAGAAAAAATTTTCAATTAGAGAATTTTGTAAGCAGTAATTTTAGTCATTTTATGGACTATGAACTTTTCTGGCGCTTGCTCTTAGAGCAAAAACAATTTCAGTTCATTCCAGGAGTTAATTCATATTTTAGAATTCATCAGACCTCTAAAGGATCGACTCAAGATTATCGGTTAGTTGCTAAAGAGTTAGCAATTATCTACAAAATGGCCTATGAAGCGTCCGAGGTATTGTTGCCCGGAGTTAGAAAAAAAGCACTAGAATGTAGTCGAGGGCTGTACTTAGATAACTTTGCAAACTATCGCTTTGCTCAGTTTCGTGAGGGGGTGGTAGATTTAATTTCTAGATCTGGACTTCGACTGAGAGATAGTGAGCTTTATGCTAAATATTTTGTCTCTTTGTTAGGCATAACTTTTGTCAAAAAGCTGAAGCAATTTTTGTAATAGAATTTTTCTAATGAGGAAAAGAATTCATCTAAAACCTTAGACTGAATTATCAGCAAAAATCCGGATCTAGACCGATAATTATTAGAAGTTTGAGAACAGATTTATTGGCTGTTTTGCTTGTATCTTATTCTGGTTTAGTATGGATTTTTAATACATTCAATTATAGATTTTCGTTAGAAACTAAATTTTTAATAAAATGGAGATTAAAGTGAAAGCGATTTTGGAAGGTTTGGAACCCGACCTGCGGAAAAGCTTAAAGCCTTATCAGGGTTTAAGCTTATGCTGAAGAAAGCTCTGGTGACTCTTGTGGTTGGCGAACTCTATCGCGATCGCTTTTTCAAGCTGTGTTTGAAAAACTGGCAACAATACGCGGACAAACAGGGTTACGATCTAGTTATTATTGATACCCCAATTGACCTTTCCGAGCGAGCCACAAAACGTCCAATCAACTGGCAAAAAGCCTTAATTCTCAGTCATCCTCAAGTTAAAGATTACGATCGCGCTGTCTGGATTGACTCTGACATTTTGATTAATCCTCACTCTCCCTGTATTGTGGAAGGGGTTCCAGAGGATAAGATTGGGGCCGTCGATCAGTTCGCAGAACCACTCACAGAACGATTTCCAGAAAATAATCAACAGCTTATGGATCGGGCGGTTGAGTTTTGGCAATGGTCTTTTCAGGATGCTAAGTCATTGTACCGTCAAGGGGGATTGCCCGATACCTTCGACCGCGTTGTCCAGACGGGGGTGATGGTTTTTTCGCCACCTTACCATCGGGAATTGCTAGAAAATTACTATCATCACTATGAGGCAGATGTGGGGGTTCATGTAGAGTTAGAAAGCTTATCGTACGAGCTTCTCAAAGCAGATTGCATTCATTGGATCGATTATCGCTTTAATCGCTTATGGATTGAGTGTATGCTGAGAGATTATCCCTTTTTGTTACCTCCAGCGGGGGTTGAACCGCGCTTGGTTCGAGCTTGGAAGCGGTTAACGCGGGGAAGCGCCTTAATGCCACCTCAAAAAATTACAGAAGCCTGTTTGAATACAGCATTTATTAATAACTATTTCTTGCATTTTGCGGGAACGGCAGGATATATGAGTTGGGTAGACACTCAAATTTCTTCTTGGAAACAGTTAAGATCGGTTCTGTAGGGCGTGACCTGATGAAAGTCGTTCACATTAGCCCAACTTACTTTGATGAGACTTCTTTTATTGGCGGTGGAGAGCGCTATCCGACAGAATTAGCGACAGCGCTAGCAGCATGGGTTCCCACAACCCTTGTTAGCTTTTCCAAAGAACAGCGTAGCTATCGTCAAGGTAACTTAGACATTAAAATTTATCCTGCTCAACGCTTATCTCCCGGTGGGGGACAAGTGGAAATTCCTAAGCTAGGCTATTTGAAAGAAGTGCTTGCGGCAGATGCAGTCCACATTCACTCAATTTATAGTTTAGTTTCAGATTTAGCAGCGATCGCAGCCAGCCTATCCGGTAAGCGCGTATTTGTCACCGATCACGGCGGAGGAAGCGCCCCCATTTTAAGCCACAAGCTCCCCGTATTTCGCGGCTACCATCACGCGATCGCCCAATCTCAGTTTACCTACGATCGCTTGCCAGTCGAACTCCAAAAAAAGGCAATTGTTCTCAAAGGGGGAGTGGATACGCAACGCTTCTCCCCCGATAGTCGCCAGTCCAAAGAGAAGAAGATTTTGTTTGTGGGGCGAATTCTACCCCATAAAGGCGTGAACTACCTGGTAGAAGCATTTCGCTTGCTGGCTCGCCCCGATTATCGACTGGCGATCGTTGGGCGAGCTTACCATCAAGAATTTTATCAACATTTACAACAACTCGCCGAGGGGTTGCCTGTAGACTTTATTCACGATGCCGATGACGAGCGCCTCTTACAGGAGTATCGCACAGCAACCGTCACGGTTTTACCCTCAGTGCATACCGACTGCTATGGTAATTACACCCCCATTCCCGAACTCATGGGCTTTACCCTGCTAGAATCTCAAGCGTGCGGTACTCCCGTTATTTGTAGCGAGGCAGGAGCAATGGCGGAATTTGTCGATCCAGGAAAGACGGGTTTCGTCGTACCGGAGAATTCAGCAGAGGCGATCGCATCTGCTTTGCAGCATTTTCTGGATCTTTCTCCTACAGAACTCGTAAATTATCAAGTTTGGTGTTGTCAATGGATGGAAAACTTTAGTTGGTCGTCTATTGCTCAAGAACTCTTGAAAGTTTACGCTAAAACCTGACTGTACCCATTTTAGATAAGCGCGATCGCACTTGAGTCTATGCAATCTCTGAAGCGAACCCTAACCCATAATTTAGCTTTAACCATTTTGGGTAAACCCCGTTTTGAACGAATTTTATGTTTATTATGTGCTAACCCGTTTACTCGCAAGAGCTTGAAGGTGGGAGCGATTGCTTTTGCGTGTTTAGGGGCTTTAGAAGAACCCGAATTGAGAATTGCTAACTTAGGAACCTATAAACTCTGGGTGAATATTTCGGAGTTTTTAGGCACTAGTTTATATTTCTTCGGCGAGCATAACGAACCCTTTTCTGCTCAATTAGTCTCCGAACTAATTCACCCTGGAGATACTTGCATTGATATTGGAGCGAATCAAGGAAGTTATACTTTTTTAATAGCAAGTTTAGTGGGGAAGAATGGCAAGGTTGTAGCATTTGAACCGCAGCTAGACTTAGGGCAAATGTTAAAAGACTCTCTGCTACTCAATGACTATGGCGATCGCTTGCTACTTGATGGCAGAGCCGTTTATAAAAATTCGGGAGAAAAACTCAAGTTTTATCTTTCAGAAGATATTAAAAATTCGGGTCACTCTTCCTTAGTCAATCACGGCGTTCATGTCAGTGCAGAACGAGTAGGTATAGTTGAGACCATTACCCTGACTGATTTTTCCAAGAACAAAACATCGATTTTGCCAAAGTCGTGAAAATTGATGTGGAAAGAGCAGAATTAGAAGTCATTCAAGGAGCAAATGATTTATTCAAAGAACAGCGAATTCAGTATGTAATTTTAGAACAAGAAGCTGGAAGCGATGCTCAAATAATCCTACAATCTCACCAATATCAGTGTTGGATGATTGACGAGATGAGAAATAAGTTGATCAATATTCATCGGTAAAAAAAGGTCAATTTGCTAACTACTTGTTCGTAAGTCCGAAACTTAATAACGCTTTTAATCAACGATATCAAAGCTGTATTGAAAACGCATGAATGCCAAACAAGAAATCATCAAATCTGGACTAGGTTTACTCAAAACCACTTTAGGAAACGAGCGAGCTTTGACAACGGCAAAAACGCTAATTCGTCGATTGCCCCATGCTTATGCCTTTCCCTTAACGTGGGTTTGTCTGGAAGAATTTTCGGTGGAAAGTGTATCTGAAAGGCATTGGCTTTATGGATCGCCGCGACAGTTTTCAGATGTCAAAGTTAAAGTCAATCCCAAATGCTTAAGCAGTCGATTTTTTAGCATTTCTGGATATTTTGAAGAGGCGTTAACCCAAGAAATTTTGAGCAAACAGCGAGAAGGACTGTTAGTGGATATTGGTGCAAACTACGGCTACTATTCCGTTCTCTGGTTGCAGAATCCTAAGAATCGCGCGATCGCAGTTGAACCCGTAACAGAGTACGTCAACCTTCTCCAGGAAAATCTGAGTCCCTACCCGAATCGACACCATATCTTTGCGGGCTGTATGGGCGATTATGATGGCGTTGCTTTACTCGATACCTGCGGCGATCCTACCATGCTGAGTCGCGTTGTCTCTAGCGATACGCAAGCTAATACCCGCCAGGTGCCAATGCTGACCTTAAACTCTTTGCTGGCGAAGTATAACGAGGAGCGAATTAGCGTTCTCAAAATCGATGCAGAAGGCTACGACATCAAAATTTTAGAAACCTGCAAACCCTTATTTGAAGCCAAGCGTATTCAAACCGTATTCTGGGAAACCGCAGCCACTTCCGAGTTTTCCGTTCATGCTGAAGGAGAAAGAGCGATCGCGCAATTCTTAGAAAGCCTCGGTTATACCAAAATCCTATCCGGTTCAGTCACAGGATACGAGTTAAGGTAAGACCGAATATGAATCGCCCCTTAAAAATTCTAATGGTGTTACATATGCCTTGGAACCGCAACCTAGGCGGCCCTAGAGTTCAGCTTGAACTCGCTGATGAGTTTCAAGCGATGGGACACCATGTTGAAAAATTTGATTGCTTAGACGCCTTTCCTCAACCCTCAAACTCCCGGATTGCATCGCTGTTACTTCCTAGCTTTTCTACAAAAGCTAAACAATACGTTCAAGCTAATGCCCATCGCTTTGATATTATCGACGCGCACCAAGGAAACCTTCCCTTTTCTAAACAAGAATTGGGGATTCAAGGGTTATTAGTTGCCCGTTCAGTGGGTTTGTTTGCTTTTTTACAAGAGTTTTTAGAGTTTGAGAAAAAACAGTGGCCGCAACAGAAACGGGGAAATCCGATAGGGCGCTTAATTCGTGCTTTTCAGCAACAGCGAGAGCAGCCCTCTTATCTGCAAAGCTTGCAGGCTTGCGATTTAATTAATGTTCCTAACGAAGACGAAAAAATTTATCTTCAGCAACATTGGGGGTTAGGTCATAAGTGCCAAGCCTTTCCGTTTGGCTTAACTCAAAAACGCCAAGCTGCATTTGTTCAAGCCATTCAACCCGTGACTCAGCGATTGGAACACCAACAAGTTGCTTTTATTGGTTACTGGTGCAACCGCAAAGGTTCGCGAGACTGGGGGGCTATTATTCAAGGAGTACGGGCGAAACTTCCAGACACTAAATTTCTCTTTTTGGGGACAGGGGTGAGCGAAGAGGTAGTCCTCCAAGACCTGAATCTGCCCAATAGCCAGGGGATTGAGGTGATTCCCAGTTACGATAGCGATGAGTTACCCAAGCTCTTATCAGGCGCAACCGTCGGCGCTTTTCCCAGTTATATGGAAGGGTTCGGCTTTGGGGTACTAGAAAAACTCGCTTGTGGGCTGCCTAGCGTCGCCTATGATATTCCAGGACCCAGAGCGATGTTAAAACCGTTAGATGCTGCTTTAATGGTGCCTGTGGGTAATGTAGAGGCGTTTACCGCCAAACTGGTACAAATCTTACAACTCGATGAAATCGCTTACAGCCAGCTTTCCGAACGCTGTGGAGTGGTGGCTGAAACTTTTTCTTGGTCAAGAATTGCGAAAGACCATTTAGATGTGTATTCTCAGGAGTTGGAACGTCTCAACGCGAGTCTAGTTCATTGAGTAAAGCGATGGGTTCATCAGCAGATATTCGTATTAGCGTGGCGTTAATTGCCAGGAATCGACCAGAATCTCTCAATCAATGTCTGGCAAGCGTGCGATCGCAAACCGTTCAGCCTTTTGAGATCGTTGTTTCTGATGACTCCGATCCGGAATTCGCACCTCAACTTGAAGCGATCGCAAATCATTGGCAATGTCGCTATTTACGAGGTCCCCGACGGGGAATGCAAGCGAACCGCAACCACGCGCATCTGGCGTGTCAAGGGACTCATGTTCGGACGATGGATGACGATCACGAGTTTCCCCCAGACCATTTTGAAAAGATCCAGAAAGCGGTAGAATCTGACCCTAAAAGCGTTTGGGTGTTGGCAGAATATCACGAACATCCTACCGCAGAATCCATTATTCATTTACCGGGAGAATTGCAGCCGAGAGGGTTTCGCAAACCTTTAGCAAACCCAGATGACTGCTTTGCGATTAGTGATGGGGCGGCGATTTATCCGCGAGAAATTTTCAACAAACATCGCTTTTTAGAAGGCTTGATTTATGCGGGAGAATTAGAATTTGGGGCGAGATTAAAAGCGCTTGGTTATCGCATTCGTTATTGTCCAGATACTTATATTATCCACCATTGCGGCGCTTATCATGAACCTGAAATAGTCCAAAAAAGTCAATTTATCGGTGCCTATTTAACTTATGCTTGCTATTTTAGAGATCGATGGAAAACTTTGGAATGTCTAATTTACTTTTTGAGCAAAGCTTTGCAAACCTCTCTGAACATCAATAATAGCTACTTTGGTTTAGAAGATTTTTGGGAAACTTGGAAATTAGGAAACAAGTATGGTCAACTTTTCCAAGATGGTAAATATGACCAAATGATATGAATCCTTTAGTTAGCGTTATTATCCCCACCTACAATTACGGACACTTTCTGGTTGAAGCATTAGAAAGTGTCTTTGGCTGTGCTTTTCCTCGCGATCGCCTAGAAGTGATTGTCATTGATGATGGTTCAACGGATGATCCTGAAATTAGGGTTCAGCCGTATCGCGATCGCATTCACTACATCCGCCAAGCAAATGCGGGTAAAGCGGTTGCGACTCAAGTCGGGATCGAGAAAGCAACAGGAAAATACTTGTTTAACCTTGATGCGGATGATTTATTTCTTCCCGAAAAGTTAGAAAGAGTCGTTGATATTTTTGAGCATAACCCCGATATTTTACATGTTGCTCACCCGGCGCTGTACTGGGATGTGACTGAAAATCGCAAGTTTATTGAAGATGTGCCGCAAGCAATTTTAGGCAAAAAACATCAGGGTCAATTTTTACTTTCATATTTCTATCGCCGTCGTATTTTATTTGGTGGTGGCTCCACGTTTGCGGCAAAGACGGACTTTTTGAAGTCCTTAAAAATACCTCCTCAATCGGGAATATTTGTAGATGAATATCTGGCGTTACTGACCCTCAGTCAAGGTAATTCGTACTTTATCGAAGAACCCCTTTCTATCTATCGAATTCATGGGAAAAATACCACTCACGTCAATGTAGAAACCGATATTCTGAGAATGAAAAATCAGATTGCTTGTATGGAAGCGATTTTAGAAGATATTCAAGCGCAGGATATAACAGCCGAAATCAAAACGCTATACGCTCTAAAAACCGAAGTCTTAAAGCTGGCAGTTAAAGAACAGCAAAATCAGAAATCGCTCAATGATATTCTGAGCTTGTGGCTGGCTCTCCTGAAAAACGCCAATCATTTTCATCCCGACTATTGGCGAGTCATCAAGCGGTACACCGTATTAAACCGGACGCTTCCCACGGGTTTAATTAAACAATTGAAACAACTGAAAAAGCGTTGAACTCAATTTTATGCAATATATCGCTCTACTGGGTCAACGACAATCAACTGCTGATGGTGTAGCAGACTATTGCGACTGTTTGGCTAAGGCAATGGCTCGACAAGGTGCCGATCTAGACTTAATTTGGGTACCTTGGAACGAAATGGGGAAAGTGCGATCGCTCTTTTGGCTATGGCAAGCTAGCCAACCTTGGAAAAACGAATGGGTTATCGCTCAATATACCGCTTCGGCTTGGTCTAAACGAGCTTTACCAGTTTTCTTTCTCTTCGTACTGCTGCTGTTGCGGCTGCGGGGTGTTCGGTTAGCGGTGATGTTCCATGAAGTGCAAGGCTATCCTGGGGAAAAACTTACTTACCAGATCCGCCGGAATGTACAACTCGCGGTGATTCAAGCTGCTATTCGTTTAGCCGATCGCGCTATTGTCAATGTCTCGCGCGATCGCGTTCCTTGGCTACCCACCGATCGCGATAACTTAGAGTTTATCCCCGTGGGTTCCAACATTCCGCCGCAACCCCACCGCTTTCAACCGGGAGAAGGGAAAACTGTGGCAGTGTTTGGACTCACCAGCTACGAGATTACCCCAGACGAGATTAACGCGATCGCCTACGCCTTACAACAAGCTAGCCAAAAACTCCCCAACCTCCGCCTCGTCACCTTGGGGAGAGGATCGAAAGACGCCGAACCCTATTTACAACAAGCCTTAAAAAATACCTCCGTCGAACTCGTCACCCTCGGTTTACTTTCCCCTGAAGAAATTGCTGCAACCCTTGCCAGTTCAGATGTTTTGCTATACGTTCGCGGCGAAATTTCCACCCGACGAACCACTGCGATCGCGGCTATTGCTTGCGGACTTCCCATTGTGGGTTACTCTGGCGTAGAAACGGGTTCTCCTATCCCGGATACGGGTGTCGTTCTCGTTCCCGAAGGCGACAAACCCCAACTTGCAGACGCCTTAATTCGGGTCTTGACCGATGACGCACTCCGGTTAGAATTGCATCAACGCAATTTGCAAGCCTATGAGGAGCATTTCTCCTATGATGCGATCGCCAAACGGTTTTTGCAGGTCTTAACCCCATGAATAAACCCCGCCATCGCGTTCTCCTCGTTTCTTCCCAGCCGATCCAAAACACCGCCGCCTTACGGTTAATGGCGGTACATCCCCAACTGGATATCCTCGTCGCTTACTGTTCGCTTCCCGAAGCGCAAACTCTCCATACCTCCTCCCTGCAACATAGTTCGGAATTTCTCACCCAAGCCGCCTTTGATATTCCCTGGTTAGAGGGGTATCCCTGGCGCTATATTCCCAACCGTTCCCCCAAACCCAACCTGACCAAACCCTACGGGTTAATTAACCCCGGTTTAGTCAAACTCATGTCAGAATACGACTGTTGTGTCGTATACGGTCATGCCTTCGTGAGTTTCTGGATGGCGATCGCCGCCGCTAAACTCAGCCGTAAGCCACTATTTCTCACCACCGACGCCACCTATCTAGAAGCGCCGGAAGGCGGAAACTGGAAAATTCCCCTCAAGCGGCAATTTTTACCCGCGCTGTATAACCAAGTAGCCGACGGCGTTTTAGTCCCCTCTTCGGCTTCCCGCCACTTTTTAGAGTCTTTAGGGGTTGCTTCTGAGAAAATCTTCCTCACCCCCTACGTCGTCGATAACGAACGGATCGCCTTAACAGCAGCGCAAACCCATAAAGCACAAATTCGCGCTGACTGGGGAATACCCGAAGATGCCGTCGTTGCCATCTTTTGCGCCAAATTTATCCCCCGCAAGCGTCCCCTCGATGCCATTCAAGCCTTTGCCAAAGCCAACGTTCCCAACAGCTATTTAGTCATGGTGGGGGTTGGACCCCTAGATGCCGAACTCAAAGCCGCCGCCGAACAGCTTGGCGTCGCGGATCGGGTGAAGTTCCCCGGTTTAATCAAATATTCTCGCTTGCCGGAAGCCTATGCCGCTAGCGATCTCCTGGTGTTTCCCTCCGAACACGAACCCTATGGCTTGCCAGTCAATGAAGCGATGATTTGTGGTATTCCGGTATTGGTCAGCGATCGCATTGGTGCCACCTACGATCTCGTCATTTCTGGAGAAACCGGGTTTGCTTACCCCTGTGGTAACGTAGAAAAATTTGCGGAATTGCTCCAAGAACTCTTGAGCGATCGCGATCGCCTCGTCAAAATGGGAAAAATGGCTCAGAAGCGCATGGAAACCTGGTCGGCTCGCGAAAACGTTGAAGGTTTAATCCTGGCGATTGAAAAACACCTCAACCCCTCAAAATAGATAGAAATAAAATCGCTCAAGCCATCCATGAAACTCATTAGTTATCTGAACCGACCAGAATATATTTTTCGACCCACCCAGGTCTATCAACGGTTTTTACAACGAACCTCATCCCAACCCTTTGAACGCGTGCAACTTCCGTGGGGAATTGAGATTAAAATTCGTCCTAACGAAGATTTAGGTTTAGCGATTTGGAAAATGGGGGTTTACGATTTATGCGTCACAGAACTGCTTTGGCGGCTAATCGACCCAGGAGAAACGACCCTTGATATTGGCGCAAATATTGGTTACATGACCAGTATCATGGCTCAACGGGTCGGTAAAACAGGTCAAGTGCTTTGCTTTGAACCCCATCCCGAAATTTATCAAGAACTTGCTGAAAATATTCAGCATTGGCAAGCCACCTCTGGATGGAACCAGATCCAGCCGCATTCCCTAGCCTTATCTGACGCCGCAGGTGAAGGCTTTTTAGAAACCACCAGTTATTTTGAAAGCAATCGCGGGACAGCCTCTTTAGCAGCAGAGAACTCTTCAACCTCTACGGCTTTACAAGCTCAAAAACAGGGGTACACAGTTCAACTCCAAAAACTCGATGCCTTAATTGACTCCGCACAAAAAATAGGCGTTGCCAAGATAGATGTTGAAGGACATGAAATTAGCGTCCTGAAAGGAGCCAGCCGTCTTTTAAGTCAATCCCAAATTCGCGATATTATCTTTGAAGATCATCAGGCTTATCCCAGTCCCGTCACAGAACTGTTAGAAAACCATCGCTATACCCTTTTTAGAATCAACAAAGGCTTCCTAAAACCCGTCCTCAGCCAATCTTTTAACCACCACCCCTTTTATTCTCCCTTCTGGGAACCCCCCAGTTATCTCGCAACGCTCGCTCCGCAAAGAACCCAACAACGCTTGCAGCATTTAGGGTGGAAATCTCTCAAAACCCAAACCGTCTGAGCCTTCCCGTGAACATCCTCATTTATTGTCCAACCTTTGACATCATTGGCGGCCTAGAAATGGTCATCGCCATCCTGGCCGATCAGTTTGTCAAATCCGGACATCAAGTCAAAATTGTGGCTCAAACCACGGCTACAGAGGCGACGGCTTTCCCCTTCGAGGTAATTCGCCAACCCAGTCGCGCCAAATTATTACAACTTGTGCAGTGGTGCGATATTTATTTTCAAGGAAATGTTAGCCTCAAGGGAATTTGGCCCTTATTGTGGGTTCGCAAACCCTTAGTGCTGACCCATCAAAGTTGGTATCAGCGCTTAGATGGTCGGCAGGGATGGCAAGATCGATTGAAACTCAGCGTAACGCGCAGAGCGATTAATATTTCAGCCAGTCAAAGTATTGCGTCTCATTTACCCGTGTCTTCCGCTGTTATCCCTAACCCCTATCGGGAGGATATTTTTTATGAAATGCCGGAGATTCCCCGAAATCGAGAACTTGTATTTCTAGGACGTTTGGTATCGGATAAAGGCGTGGATTTGCTTCTAGAAGCCTTGGGAAGCCTGCAAAAAGAAGGGTTAACCCCCCACCTCACGATTATTGGTACAGGCCCAGAGGAAGCCAATCTACGCCAGCAGGTCAGCGCGTTGAATTTGGAGAACCAGGTGGAGTTTGCGGGGACAAAACGCGATCGCGAACTCGCCACCCTCCTCAACCAACACCAGATCCTGGTAGTTCCCTCCCGATGGTCAGAACCCTTTGGCATTGTCGCGTTAGAGGGGATTGCTTGTGGCTGTGTCGTCATCGGTTCCAACCAAGGCGGACTCCCCGATGCCATTGGCAAATGTGGTGTAACATTTCCGAACGGGGATAGCCAAGCCTTAGCTACCCTCCTGAAAGAATTGTTACAAAACCCCTCTCAACTCGAAGGTTATCGACAAAGTGCGATCGCGCATTTAGCCAAACATACCCGTTCCGCCGTATCTCAAGCTTATTTAGAAACGATTAACCAGCATTTATGATTAGATTGATCGTAGCCTTTAGTGCGGTATTCTTAGTTTTTTATGTCTCCTGTCTAGACTGGCGCAAATCAGTCAAAGCAGTTTTCTTCCTAGTGGTAATGGAAGGCGCGCTACGGAAATGGGTATTGCCGCAAGCGAGTGAATTAATCTATTTCTTAAAAGATTTCGTGCTGTTAGGCGCTTATTTTCAATATTACTTTTTATCGGCTCTATGGCGAAAAGCACCTCCCAACCGAAGCTTTATTAATGTTTTGATATTTCTCGTCCTAGGTTGGGG
This sequence comes from Geitlerinema calcuttense NRMC-F 0142, assembly GCF_030285425.1. Lineage (NCBI taxonomy): Bacteria > Bacillati > Cyanobacteriota > Cyanophyceae > Geitlerinematales > Geitlerinemataceae > Geitlerinema > Geitlerinema calcuttense. The sequence continues at coordinate 30,173 of NZ_JASVEJ010000022.1, forward strand.
TGTATTTCAACTCTTTAATACTAGCTTAGGCTCTCCAATTGTTGGCATTTGGGGAATGAAAAATTATCTCTATTATGCCCCAATGATGTGGATGCTTCCCAGCCTATTTCCCACAGAAGAAGACTTCTATAAGTTTTTGCGATCGCACTTACTCCTACTTATCCCAGTAGGTATTTTAGGTATCGTTCAGTACATGAGTCCGGTAAACAGTCCCATTAACGCTTATGCACCAGGTCAAGATGTAGAAGCAGGTATTGCAGTATTTGGATTGTCTAATAGAGCTAGAATTACCTCAACTTTTGCCTATATCAATAATTATGTCCCTTACTTGTTTGTTTGCTTTGGCTTGCTAATTGCGCTGTTTACCAAAAAACAAAATGTTTTTTGGCTGCAAATGACAATCGCCGAACTTATTCTAGCAAGCATTAACGCTTTTTTAACTGGATCGAGAACCACCATTTTTGCAATTGGCATATTCTTGATTGGTTACTTTAGCTTCAAATTTATGACTCAAATTGCCAGTGCAATTCGTCTATTGAAGTGGACTTTTGCGCCAGTTGTGTTTGGCGGAATTGCCCTATTTTATGGATTTCAAACGGAAGTCGATCGAATTTTAGATAGAATTCTTTATAGTGGAGATGTTGCCGACCGTATTTACCTTGTATTTGCCGAACCTTTTTTCTATATCAAATATAAAGAACTCGATGCCTTTGGGCCAGGATCTACCCACCAAGCAACCGGAATTTTACGCTCAATTTTAGGATTACCCTATGGAGAAATTCCGCCGGTTGTTGAATCAGAAATGGGGAAAATTATGCTAGAAATTGGTCCTATTGGATTTACCTTTTGGTATGTACTAAGAGTTGGAATTTTGCTTTCTCTATTCTTTCTGATCTTTAAACTCAAACGTCCTTTCCTCCGAGAACTGGCTTTGGTTGCTTTTCTCATTCAACTCATCTGGATTCCCGGTCAATTAGTCTTCCACATTACCTTTTCTGTTTATTATTGGTTCCTCAGTGGATTTATCTTTCTGTTGCCTTATTTAGAAAAAGTGGAAAACTGGAGTCAATACCAGCAAGATTGGCAAAATTATACTGATGAAGAAAGCTCCTATCTCCCTAATTCACCCTACGGGTAATCCTAACTCTCGCGAAGCAGCACTGGCTTTAGCTGAAGCAAATTTATTGCATGAAATTATTACTTCAATTGCTTATATTCCCAATCCAGGCTTTAAGCGTTTGCCTGCATTTGTGACTCAAGAACTAGAACGTCGAACTTGGATACCTCCCCAAAATGTGAATTTGCGGACGCATCCTTGGATGGAGATTTTGCGAGTCGGCTTGATGCGAACAGGGATTCACAAACGTTTCGGCATTCCAAACCAACGGTTAACTGACTGGATTTATCTATCCCTCGATCGACACGTCGCTCAATCCCATCTTAAGGGTTTGCGAGCAGTTTATGCTTACGAAGATGGGGCTGCTTGTGCTTTTGAAGCTGCAAAACAAGCTGGTATTTTGTGCCTGTACGACTTACCGATCATGTTCTACCGGATGAGTCGGGAAATTCAAGCTGAGGAAGCAGAACGCTTTCCCGAACTTGCGCCATCGTTACAGGCGGCGAAGGAACCCCAGTGGAAGCTAGAACGCAAGGAAAAGGAAGTTCAACTGGCGGATCGGATTTTTGTCGCCTCTTCTGTGACCCAGCGATCGCTCTTAGCCTTTGGCGTTGATGCTGCTAAAATTAGCGTCATCCCCTACGGCGCGCCTCTAGAGTATTTTCACCCCAAACCCAAATCCGATTCTTGCTTTCGTGCCATTTATGTTGGACGTTTAGAACCCCGCAAAGGCATTCACTACCTGTTAGAAGCTTGGAATTCTCTCAAGCTACCTAATGCAGAACTTTGGTTAGTGGGAATTAATGAATATCCCCCTGGCTGGCTAGACCGTTATGCAGGCAGTTTTCGCTACATTCCCTCAGTACCCCATACGGCCTTAAATGATTACTATAGTGCAGCAGATGTTCTAGTCTTTCCCTCTTTAGTCGAAGGATTTGGATTGGTTTTATTAGAAGCGATGGCTTGCGGTATTCCCATTATTACCACACCGAATACTGCCGGGCCTGATTTGATTACCGATAGCACAGAAGGCTTTATTGTCCCGATCCGGAATGTGGAAATTTTACAAGAAAAACTAGAGTGGTGCTACTCTCATCGCAGCGAACTTGCTCTGATGGGAAAAGCCGCACGCCAAAAAGCAGAACAGCTCACTTGGCAATTGTATCGACAGAATTTACGGAGCATGGTATATTCTTTGACTAAGTAAAAGATGTAAACAGATTATTGATTTAATTATGAAGCTATCAATTGTTATTCCTGTTTATAATGAACTCAGCACATTACCTTTAATTTTAGCCAAGGTTATCCAAGTTTTATCAGATGTTGAAAAAGAGATTATTATTGTTGATGATTGCTCCAGCGACGGAACGAGAGACTGGCTATCAAAAAATTTCGGTTTAAATCAGTTGGTGAAGGTTGGACTTAACGAAAAACATCAGATTGAATGCATTTCTGAATATGTAACTGAAGCAATAAATACATCGTCAATCAATTTGTGCGTGCTTTTTCATACTCATAATAAAGGAAAAGGTGCAGCTTTACGAACAGGATTTCAACAGGCAAGTGGAGATATTATTGTTATTCAAGATGCAGATCTGGAGTACGATCCTAGGGACTGGGAAAGAATGTGGTCTCTTTTTTTAGATGGATGGGCTGACATTGTTTATGGCTCTCGTTTCTACGGTATGCCCCATCGTGTATTATATTTTCATCATCTTCTAGGCAACAAAGTAATTTCTAATTTAATCAACATTCTATGTAATACAACCTTAAGTGATATTGAAGTATGTTATAAAATGTTCCATAAAGATGTCCTGAAAGCCATGAACTTAAACTGCAACGATTTTGGTTTTGAAGTAGAGTTTACCATCAAAGCCTTGATATCAAAGTATAAGTGGAGACTCTATGAAGTGGGTATTTCTTACTATGGTCGAACTTATTCTGAGGGAAAAAAAATTAATTGGAAGGACGGAATTAAAGCTCTATGGTATATTTTAAAATATAGATTTTTATAATTCAAAATATTTAGTGAATGGTTAAAATGCAATTAGAAACATTTCCCAAGAGCCATGTTAAAAAAATTATTCAAGCATTCGTAGGTTTAACTATCGGCTTTTTCTTTTTGTGGCTCACTTACCAAGAAACGGATTGGAGTACGGTTAGTTTACTTTTTACTAATATTCGCTATAATTGGTTGATTGCTGGAGTGACTTTTTATGCATTAGATTTACTCGCCAGAACCAATCGTTGGCGAATTATTTTAAAACCTATTAAGCTTTTATCTATCAAAGAAACCGGAAAAGCATTATTAGTTGGATATGCAATGAACTGTATCCTGCCAGCACGCCTTGGTGAAATATTTAGGGGAAACTTTACGGGAAAAAGCTATAAAATGCCTCGTTCTACAGTCATTGGCTCGATTTTTTTAGAACGCGTTGTAGATGGTCTAACAATTATTTTATGTATTCTTGTTGGAAGTCTTTTTATTCCTAGGAATGAAGGTGTAAATAGTCTTATTTTAGGGGCTTCGATTATCTTTGTCGGTCTCTTAATATTAAGTATCATACTCTCTGTCATTGCCAGACGCGGTTTTCTTATTAAATTTTCTGCAACTCTACACCAAAAAGTCCAGATGTTTACAGAAAGTGTTAGGAAAATCAATTTTTTTAGCTTGAGCAGCATTATTTATCTTTCGCTTCTGGTCTGGATGCTTGAAGGCATTTCAATCTGGTCTATCTTAAAATCTATTGATGTTTCTCTTCATTGGTCATCCATGTTGACTGTATTAGGTTTTATTAGTTTAAGTACGTTATTACCTTCTGCACCAGGGTACGTGGGAACTTATCAATATGCCTATGGATTAGCTCTAAATTTATTTGGATATGGTACAGAGCAAGGAGTTGCAGCAGCAACAATTGTCCAAATATTTATTATGGGAAGTGTAACCTTAAGTGGTTTAACAATTTACCTTTTTACTCTATTTAACTCAGGAGAGAAGATTAAATAATGAATGCACAAACATTTTGGCTGGAAAACTTAAAAGCTGCTGATGCTTATAATCATTGGATTATTTCACAAGTTCTCCCAGAATTAGGCGAATCAATTTTAGAAGTGGGTTGTGGCAATGGCAATTTTACCGAAATACTAGTAAAAAATTGCAATAGTATTGTTGCTGTTGATATCAATCCAGTGTATGTAAACATGGCAAAAGAGCGTCTTAAACATCAGCCTGGATTAGAAATTCTTAACGTAGATATTACTCAAACTCGTTTAGAAAGAAAATTTGACACAATTATTATGTTTGATGTTTTGGAGCATATTGAAAATGATGTAGAGTTGCTCCATCTGTTAGGACATTATTTAAGCGAGCGAGGTAAGATTATTATTAAAGTTCCAGCATTAAACTGTTTATACAGTCCAATGGATAAAGCAATTGGGCATTACAGACGTTATAACCGAAAAACATTGAAAAGAACATTTAAACAGGCAGGTTTAAATGTTTCCAAGATTTGGTATTTTAACCTTGTAGGTGTTTTAGGCTGGTGGATGAATGGCAAACTTCTTAAGAAGGTAACACCGCCCTCAGAACAGGTCAGTATTTTTAATACTCTTGTACCAATTTTAAGTTTTCTGGAAAGACTATTTTCTCCACCATTGGGTCTCTCTTTGTTTGCTGTAGCCAGCCCTCAAAACAATGAATGATTTTTTTTTGAATCAGTATCAGCGTGTTTTGAGTGATTGGATTTTAGAAGAACATAGAAAGAATTTGTTTCCTTATTTTGTGTTTTTTGTTTTATCAGGTTTGTTTTTTGGAATTAGCAGTTTTGTTCCTTATGAATTTACCCCTGATATTTCCTATCAATTGAAATCGGCCATTCAATTTTTACATGGAGAAACTCGCATCGTCAACTATTTTGCATACCCCAATCCCAATAATATTTCTCAGAACAGTTATGCTTGGATAGCTTGGTGGTCGCCAGGTATAACTCTTTTATTTTTACCATTTATGGCAATTGGAATACCAATTGCTGCTATGCTTAGATTAATTGCTTATATGTCTTTTGGGGTGGGCTGTGTTGGTTGGCTCAATCTTGCACGCTTTCTCAAAATCAATATAAAAACACAAACAATTTTTGCAATTATTTTAGCTTTATATGCGATTACTACAGGAGGAGCTATTCATTTTTATGTGGATGTATTACCATTTGGAATAATGCCCTGGTTTATCTTTATTGTCTTAAAAAATTTTACTTTGAGGCGAAAACCTTGGAATCTTCATCCTAGTCAGATTACTAGAATGATTTTAATGGGTTTAATTTTAGGGTCAATTTACTGGATTAAGTATTCAGCATTTTTGATTGTCTTGGGCTTTGTCCTTTATGTGTTTGTCTATTTTTGTCTTCAAGCATCTAAATCAACTTCGAGAAGAGATGGATTAATCTTATTTTCGTTTTTTGGCTTGGGTGTTCTAGTACCAGCAGCACTGTTAAGTATTATTCATAAATTTTTAGGGGGTGTTGCTAGCGCGGTTTCTCAAATGGAAGCAGCTAGTTTCAATTCTCCAAATACTCAAGGAATCGGTTTGTTTTATTCCCTGTTAGGTTCTCCAGGATTGGCTTTATTTAATAATATTGAATATTTACTAGGAGGAAGTCTCTACAAATTTTTTAATATAGCCGATGCGAATGCCGTAGAACTTAACAAAGCATTGATAGGAATAGTTGGTACTATCATAATAGCGCTCTACTTTATTTACTTTAAAAAAAAGTTTTCTAAAAAAATAATTTTGCTTTGGCTTTGCGTTACCTTTACACCATTTCTTATATTAGCTTATTTAGCTTATACGATTAGATATAACTTTTTGATTTCTCAAATTACTCGCTTCATGTTTCCTGTATTTACTTTTACCTTATTACTTTTAATTAAATGTACAGAATTGCAGTTTGCAAGTTCATATCGATCGATCAGAAAAAATATATTAATTAATGGTTTGGGATTAGTTGTAATTGTTATCTATGTTTTGATTGGTTCTCATTCACTTGCTTATTTTGCCAAGAAAGTTGCCATTAAATTAAATTATACTTCTTTTCAAGATTTATACTCTCCCTATGTTTCTAGTAGTAACAGTAAAGGTTTTTTTGGTACAATTCAATCTACAGTTACTTCTCCAAAAGACATTGTTTATTTGAAACTACCGATTTCTGAAGAAGAAATTTCTTCCGAACGAGTTGATATTGTGAATCGAACCCTGGGAGATTTCGGATGCTGCAATATCATTCCAATTAATGACGATATAACTTTAACTACATCTGAAAGCCTAAGAGTTATTATTGCGATCGCAAAAACGCTTGAGCAACAAGAACTGTCGCGAATCCAGTCTCGCTTTCCTCAAGCAGAATCTTGGATACGTTTACCCGATATTCCGGATGCTGAGGTTAATATTTGGTTTAGCGATTTACAAGTGGACTCTCGACAAGACACAATGTAATTTTTATGCTAAAGTCTCCTGGTTCTCAAGAACTACGCAGTTTTCACCTCTGGTTCCCGAATATCTTTGGCTTTAAAGGAGGAATTCAGGTTTATTCTGCCTTCCTGCTTCAGGCTTTACAAGAACTTTATCCTGAAAGCGAATATGAGGTGTTTCTCAAATTAGATAAACAAGCCACACCGGATCTCACTTTTTTGGATAAAACCCAGTTCCATTTTGTGGGAGGCTGGCCGAAGTTGATGCAAACGCCGGTATTTGCTACCCAATTGTTGGGATATGGTGTGGGAAAGCGACCGGATCTGGCGATCGCAACTCACATTAACTTTACCCTAGCTGCCAATTGGCTCAAACGGGTTGCAGGGGTTCCCTATTGGGCGATCGCGCATGGCGTAGAAGCCTGGGATATCCAACAGCCGCGCCTGCAACAAGCCTTAGCCAATGCCGATCGCATCTTGGCTGTTAGCGAATATACCCGCGATCGCCTCCTCAAAGAACAAAACCTCGATCCACACAAAGTTGGACTCCTCCCCAATACCTTTGACGAAAGCCGCTTCCAAATTTGCCCCAAACCGGCCTATCTTCTAGAACGCTACAACCTGAATGCCGATCGTCCCCTAATTCTCACCGTCGGACGCCTCTCAGAAACCGATCGATATAAAGGCTACGATCGCATTATCGAAGCCTTACCCACCATCCTGCAACAGATTCCCAACGCCCATTATCTGATCGTCGGGAAAGGCAAAGACCGCGATCGCGTCGAACGCCTCATTCAACAACTCAACCTCCAAAACCACGTCACCCTCGCCGGGTTTATCCCCGATGAAGAACTGTGCGACCATTACAACCTCTGCGATCTATTTGCCATGCCTAGCAAAGGAGAAGGTTTTGGGATCGTCTATCTAGAAGCCTTAGCCTGTGGGAAACCCACCCTTGGGGGCAACCAAGATGGGGCCATTGATGCCCTGTGTCGCGGTAAACTAGGAGCCTTAGTCGATCCTAACAGCGTTGAAGAAATTGCTCAAACCGCGATCGCCATCCTCAACCGTACCTACGATAACCCCCTGATGTATCAACCAGAAGCCCTCCGCCAAGCCGTTATTGACACCTTTGGGTTTAAGCGCTTTGTCCAAACCCTTGCCGCCTTATTCTCTCCTGCTATTTCTTACCCCTAACCCATGCGAGTCTTGCACGTCATTCCCTCAGTTTCTCCCCATCGCGGGGGGCCGAGTCGCGTCGCGATCAACCTAGTCAAGCATCTTCGAGAACAGGGCGTTGAGGCAGAAATTGCCACAACCAACGATGACGGGTCGGGTAGCGATGCCCCATTAGCGGTGCCTGTGAACTGCAAGAGCGAGTATGAAGGCGTTCCGGTCTGGTTTTTTCCCCTCAGCGCTTCTCCTCGCCAGAATGTCACCCTAGGGCGCGATAAGGGCTTTTTATTTTCAGCGGATTTAACTCAATGGTTGTGGAACCATATCCGCAGTTACGACATTTTAGACAACCACTATCTATTTTCCTACGCTTCTAGTTGCGCTGGCGCGATCGCCCGCTGGCAAAACGTCCCCTATACGGTTCGCACAATGGGACAACTCGCCCCGTGGGCCCTTGCCCAAAGTCGCAGAAAAAAGCAACTCTACGCCTTTTTACTCGAACGCCGCAACCTCAACCGGGCTGCGGCCGTTCACTGCACAAGTGCGGGTGAAGTGACGGATGTACGTAACTTTGGCGTAACTGCCCCGACCCTCACCCTACCTTTGGGAGTGGAATTTTCGCAACCCTTACCCGACGCCAAACAAAAGTTACGCGCCCGCTACCAGCTTCCAGGCGGCGTTCCCCTAATCTTATTTTTATCTCGCCTCCACTATAAAAAGCGTCCCGATTTACTGCTGCAAGCACTTCATCAACTCGGTTCGCAAACCACTCCCTTTCACCTTTTGCTCGCAGGTTCGGGTGAACCCGACTATTTAGAGACTTTAAAAGACCTCGTTTCTGGCTTGGGACTTGCGGAGAGAACCACCTTTACTGGGTTTGTCGCCGGAGAGGATAAAGATTTGGTTTTGCAAGGATCGGATCTGTTCGTGTTACCCTCTTTTTCAGAAAACTTTGGCATTGCGGTGGCTGAAGCGATGGCCGCAGGTTTACCCGTTCTGATCGCGCCAGAGGTGCAAATTGCCCCCGATATTGCCCAAGCGCAAGCGGGTTTAGTGGTAGAAGGCACCGTCAGCGCCTTTGCAGAGGCGATCGCGCATTTGTTAAACTCCCAGAGCGATCGCGTCCAACTCGGACGCAACGGCGTTCAATATGCTCAACAGCATTACACTTGGAGTGCGATCGCTACTCAACTGGCGAATAGCTATCAGTCCCTCTGTCAGAATAGTCCCTCAAATGCGATCGCCTCCCCATGAATACCATTCCCCTCCCTTTCCCCCTCAAATTCTTACAACCCCTCGACTTTCCCCGAAAACTCGGCATTTGCGATCGACTCTTTGGTCATCAACTCGCTGAAAATGGAATTTGTTGGGTTCAAACCTCTACGGGCATTCCCTGGAAACTCGATCTGACTAACCCCATTCATCGTTGGATTGTTTACGGAAAGTACGAAGGTGCAGCATTCTTAAAATGGTTGCGTCATTTTGTCCCTTCAGATGGAATCGTCATTGACTCTGGCGCTAATATTGGGCAAATGCTACTCTACATCGCCCAGTGGCTTCCCCAGGGTCAAGTCTTTGCTTACGAACCGGGAACAGCCCAAGCCGACTGGCTGGCAGAATGTCTCGCCGCCAACCCCCATTTGCCAGTCAAACTCATCCGTAAAGGCCTAGGCGCAACCCAAACGCAGCTTAAACTGGCAACCCCAGGCCCACAGTCTGCTCACGGTTTATGGTCGCATATTTCTGAAACTGAAGGCGAACCGATCGAAATTGTTCGCCTCACTGATGAATTAGGAAATTTTTCGGTTTCTCAGGTGGATGTTTGGAAGGTTGATTTGGAAGGGTACGAAATTCCAGCATTTCAGGGAGCCAAAGAACTTTTAGAAAACCAAAAGATTCGTGCCCTTTATGTAGAAATGGGCAGTAAAAATTATCAAGAAACGGTTGATTTTCTCAAGCAGCTTAACTACACCTGCTATCTTTTTGATGCTCGCGGTCAATTATTCAATCTTGAACAATCTCCCCATTATTCATTCCCCGTTTGGACGAATGGTTTGTTTTTATCTAAAGCGGAAGTTAAAAAATTAAACTAGACGGACAATTGAGCCATCCCTAGCAAGGTGTTTAGATTGTTCAGGTTTATCTCAATATTATCCCAGATTTTATGGGGATCTACGCCTTCGCGAGGTCGTTTACCTTCGCCAATTAGATAATAATAGTCTAAATCCAATTGGTGACTCAGCGACCAGTAGTGCGTTTCTACATACTCTGGAGAAAAAAGTTCAATAACCTGCGTTCCGGGTTGACAAAAGACGAGATTACTTAATCCGGCACCGTGGGCTGCTAAAACCACTTTGGCGCTAGCAAATAGTCTTGCTTGTTCCCCTACAGAAAGCTGTTCTAAATAAACAACTTGAAACCCCAAAGGCTTAAGAAAGTTAATCAATTCAGCCTCATTTTTGATTTTTCGATGGGTTGCACTAGCGCGACTAATATAAATTCGTCGTTCGCTTTCTGTTTGAAGGTTAATTGATGAATTTAAGAAGGTATTTCTTAAAAACTGACAAACCCAGTGAGGAATTTGTCCTGGAAATCCAGACCAAGATGGCAGCAACAATTGTTCCGCTTGTAAATGGATAAAGTCGCGATGGGCAATGATTTTATGGCTAGGAACTTTTAGCGCTTCTAAAGTTTCAATCTGAAAAGGTCGATGATAGCTAGAGAAGATGAAATGGTCAATATTATCAAAGTTTATTCCCGCTAAACGAAGTAATTCTAGGCGAGGTAAAACATCAAACATCCAGTGAAAGTAAACATCTGTCCCTTGAGTTGATAGAACGGCAGCAGTCCCCGACAAAAAATGAACGGCAGGCAGTTTCCGAACCATAAATAAACTATGATTTTGGAGGATTTGTCGATGCTCAATCGAAACATCTCCTAATAATTTATTGTCAGCAGAAATTACAGATCCGCTTTCCCAGATCGCCCGACCTTGAGGGATTTTAGCCACAAAAGTTGTCGGAAATTCATGAGCATAGTTTTGCCTAATTTTCCAATGAACTTGAGTATCTAGGGTTTTGGGAATCGGACGTTGAATGGAGTGACTTGGGTGAATTTCCTGGTAACTACTTAACGGATCGTTTTGGTATTTTTTATACCAATCGGCAGTTGTTGGATAAAATCCTGAAGGAGGCTTCATGCTAGAAGGAGATTCAGGAGTGAGATAAATAAAAGGCTTTACCGCAAGCTTTTGCAGGGGAATAATTGCTTTGCGATAAGCGTACCAGTAAGGTCTGAGAATATCTTTAATTGCCTGTTTATCCACCGTTAATGTCCTTGATTGCAAAGATTGCGCCAAACTAGCTCAATAATCTAGAGGGGAAATGCTAGACTATATACCATTTGATTGGGCAAAAACTCAATTCAGTATTGCTCCCCACGTCCTGTTCTTGCAAACACTCTTCTCAAACGCCTTTAAATCGATCTCATGTCCTATTCTCAACGGCTTTTGCAACAAGGAAGTAGTCTAACCCGCCTTGCCCATCGTTCGCGCTACGATGCTGTATTGAGCCTGCTGCAAGGCAATCAGTTTCAGCGAGCCTTAGACTATGGTTGTGGGGATGGTTGGTTACTGAGAAGTGCTTACGAAGCAGGTCTAGTTACGTCAGGAGTCGGCGTTGATATTGCGCCGCAAATGCTGTCCCTGAGCCAGGAAACCCTGGCGAACATCCCTGGATTTCAATTTTGTCTCCCGGATGCGATCGCCTCCCGGATCGAGCCGCAAAGCTGCGATCTGCTCCTGTGTACAGAAACGCTAGAACACGTTGATAGCCCTATAGAAATCTTAGACACCATCCTTTCCTACTGCAAACCGGGTGCTACCGTTGTCATCTCTGTACCGATTGAAATTGGACCTGCCTTACTCGTCAAGCAATTTGGACGTTATTTAGCCAACTTCAAAGGGCATTACGGCTACGAAAAATATACCCCAAAAGAACTCTGGGATGCAGCTTTTCTGTGGAATACCGATAGTTTTCCCTCCTCGCACTCCTTACCTTTTACAGGTTTTAGAGCGCATAAGGGTTTTGATTATCGCAAAATTAAGGCAATGCTCGCAGAACGCCTAAGCCTCGAAAAACAGGTTTGCACGCCTTTTCCCCTGTTGGGCAACTGGTTCAACAGCACCGTATTTTGGGTTGGACGCGTTTAGAAACCCCAACAGCGGCTTGTTGTATAAACCCAAGCGTCCTCGCGCCCAGGACGATAATGTTTTCGCTCAGACATGATGAAATTACCCATCAAATACTGGGTACCCCTTGGGGGGATCGCAACCGTAGCCGCCACTGAATTGACCTTGCGGCTAGCATTCGGCTTAGGGAACCCAGCACTCTTGCAAGCCGATCCTGAGATTGGCTATTATTTTCAGCCCAATCAAGAAATTTTGCGCTTTGGCAAACACATCCGATACAATCAATACGCTCAACGCTCTGACCCAATTACCCTCGAACGCTCTCCCGGAACGCTCAGAATCTTGATGACGGGAGATTCCGTCCTCAATGGCGGAAACCCCACCGATCAACCTCAAACCATTACTGAGTTATTCAAATCTCGCTTACAAAGCGCTGGATATTCAGCAGAGGTTCTCAACGCATCTGCCGGATCTTGGGCAATTGGCAATCAATTGGCGTATTTAACTCAATTTGGCTTGTTTAACAGCGATGCAGTGATTTTACAAATTGGCACTCACGATCTGCTGCAACCGACGAGTACGAGTCAGGCGGTGGGGCGCAGCCCGTATTTTCCTAACCGCGCGCCCAAAAGTGCGATCGCAGAAGCGTGGAGTCGCTATTTTTGGCCGAACGCCAGCGCGACGTTACATCTCTCCACCCCCAAGGGAGAATATCCGCCCCCAGCTCCGGCTGAACCCCAAAAACAGTTTGAGGAGAATATGATCCTTTTGGCAGAAATTATCTCTCTAGTGCGATCGCAAAACATCCCCGTCTTTGTGCTATTTACCCCGGACCGCCAGGATCTCGTGCCGAACTACCAAACCCCACCTTACAAACCCGAATTTTTTAAGCTCTTAGAGGCGTGGCAGGTACCTGCTATTGATTCTCATGCCCACTGGTCTAACCTGCCAACCCCACAAGTAGAAGGGTACTTTCGCGATATTGTCCATCTCAACGAGCAGGGGAATCAGGCGATCGCCGATCTGTTATTTCAAAAAATCTGCGTCAACCCCTCCCTTCTGCCCTGCCAACCCCAACCCTAGCCCTCCCAGCAAATTCTCCGTAAGCAAGCTGTGTCGTGGCGCACCTTCACCTTTGTGCGATTTCCAACACGCTTAGGGAATAATAGGTAAATCTTGAATCTGGGTTTTTGCTCTGATAGAAGGTTCTAAGGCATGATAGATGAAAATTTCACGAGGATCGCTAAGTTGCATCAATCCATCACTTCGCACCAAGGCGCTATTTGGTCAGGTAGTCTTTCAGAACCCGTGCGCCCATTCAGGCTATCAATTATTACGCAATACTACCCCCCTGATTATGCTGCAACCGGGCAACTGATTGAAGAACTCGCGACTCATTTAGGCGATCGCGGTTTAGAGATTCATATTTTCACAGGGCAACCGGGTTATGCCTTCGGTCAAAAATCCGCACCTCCCCGCGAATGTCTCGATAATTTAAACATTCGCCGTACCCGTACCGCCCAATTTGTGCCCCAACGCATTCGCGGTAAAGCCCTCAATGGGCTATTCTTTTTTTTGCGTTCTGCCTTGCACCTGTTGAAATCGGCAGGGCGCGGCGATGTGTTATTGCTAACGACAGCCCCCCCGTTTTTACCTATTTTGGGCTATTTCGTTCACCTGTGCTTTGGTCTTCCTTACGTCTGTTTACTCTACGATTTGTATCCTGACGTAGCTATTGAACTTAACGTCATTGAGAAAACTCATTGGATGGTCAAGTTTTGGGATGCACTCAACGCCCGCATTTGGCAAAAGGCTCAAGCGATTATCGTTCTGAGTTCTTCCATGAAACAGCGCGTTGAAGCCAAATGTCCTGAAGTCAGCGATAAGATTTCCATCATTCATAGTTGGGCTAATCCTAACCAGATTCTGCCGATTCCTAAAGACCAAAATTGGTTCGCTCATCGCCATAACCTAGCGAATAAATTCAGCGTTCTCTATTCGGGCAATATGGGACGATGCCACGATCTAGAAACCATTATGGAAGCGGCGATTCAACTGCAACATGAACCGATTCAATTTGTTTTTATTGGGAGTGGTGCAAAGCGTCAGGTTTGTCTCGACCTTGTTGAAGAAAAAGGATTAAAAAATTGCTTATTTTTACCCTACCAAGATAAGCAACTCCTGCCTTATTCTCTGACCTCCTGCGACCTCTCCCTCGTCAGCATTAGTCCAGGGATGGAAGGGTTAGTCGCTCCCAGCAAATTGTACGGGATTTTGGCCGCCGGTCGCCCAGTTGCTGCCATTTGCGAGCCGCATTCGTACTTGCGTCAACTGATTGCTGATGCGAACTGTGGAGCTAGTTTTAATAATGAGGATAGTACGGGATTAGCGAACTTTATTCGCCGTTTAGCCTATGACTCTCAACTGACTCAGTTGTTAGGAAACTCCGGACGCCATTATCTTTTGTCCCACTTTACACCAGAGATTATTGCTCAGGAATATTTACAAGTGTTGTCCTATAGCGTCCAATCCCACAAAGTCCACCAACGACTGCGCGATCGCACCCAAAAATCACCCAATTACTTTCTGGGTTAGTTCTCAGAGGCCTCGCCAACTGCTCAGTGCGTCTTTATATCAATTGTTTCAATACCCAGCTTTTTAGATTTGCACTTTGAGATTCAATCGCAATTCTTTCAGTCGGGAAAACTCAATGCTCCTCACTCATCGAGTTTCCCACGACCATCGGGCGCGTGCATCAATCATTGCCGCTTCACCATGCCAAAGCGGCTACTCTCTGGAGATCCCATCGTGATTGACTTCAGGCAGCGGGTTAGCAGCATCGCGAGATCGCATCTCCGGGGTATAGTAGCGATAATAATAATCTGCACCAGTCGATAACCCCTTCACGCCATTCGCAATTAACCCCAGAACTGGGACATAAGAGAGCTTCAGATTATCAAGGGTTTGGGTCAGTTCCGAACGTCCAGTTTTCCCCATTCCCACCACCAATAGCACGCCGTCTGCACGCACGCCGAGAATACTGCCATCGGCTAATCCTAGGGTGGGTGGCGTATCGTAAATCGTCAGATCGAAAGCCGTTTGAAACTGCTCAATTAAATTTTGCATTTTACGCGAAGAGAGCAGCTTAATGGGATCGGGGGGAATTTGCCCCGCCGTCAAGACAAACAGATGATCGTCAAAGGGCGATCGCAAAATCACCTCATTGGGGTCGATATCTGTAGTAATCGCATTACTTAAACCCCGCATATTCGGCAAACCCAAACGAGCATGAATTTGGGGACGGCGTAAATCTGCATCCACCAATAAAACCCGTTGGCCCATCGCCGCCGCCGCCCTTGCTAAATAAAGGGCTACCGTCGATTTCCCTTCCGCGGGCAAACAAGAACTAATCACCAGCGAACGAATCGGCGTATCCGAACTCAAAAAGCGAATATTCGTATACAGCGAGCGAAACGCCTCTAAAAACGGCGAGGAATTGTAATCCATTCCCTGTGCTGAATTGCTGAGTAGATGACCATTCTCGCCATCGCTGCCATGACCATAGCCGCCATTGGTTGAAAGACGAGCATTCCAACTGCCCAGAGAAGGCCAACTACTTGAACTCGGCTGCCCCAGATTCTTATCCTGTCGCTGTAAGCCCCGCTTAAACGGAATTAAACCCAATAACGGTAAACCCGTTAACTCCTTAATTTCATTCGGTGAATGAAATGCATTGTCCAACTGTTCTGCGAGTAAAGCCGCAGCAATCCCCAATAGCACCCCGGCCACCGTTCCTAGGGTCAGATTGCGCGATAAGTTGGGAGAAATTGGATAAAAAGGCGTATAGGGTTCAGAGATCACTTGCCACGACACCGCCTTCTGAGCCGCCTCAATTTGCAGCGTTTCCCGCGTTGCTAAAAAGCGATTCAAGCTATTATTAGCAACCTCTAATTCGCGCTGTAAATCCGTGTACTGTCTGGCTAAAGCCGGAATCAGAGAAAATTGCTGTCGCAGTTGGTTTTGTACCTGGTCTAAAGCCGCTAAACGAACCTCCAAGACCTGAATTTCATTGGTTGTGCGAACCAACTCTTTACTCAAATCCACTGAAATTGGTGCGAGATCGCCACTTGCCGTTGGCGGAGGCTGCATACCCAAAACCCGCTGAGATTCGCGGCTTAATAGCGGCAGCAAATTTTCTCGCTTTTCCAGCAACACTTGCATATCAGGGCTATCGGGCAAAAAACGAACCGATTCTCTAGCAATTTCGGCTTCTGTTTGCAGCAATTGATTGAGCAATTCCTGATAGCGCGGCGACTCGCTCAAAGCCGAAGCCAGCAATGCATCCGCAGGGTTTGACCCAAGCTGGCGCTGCAAAACCACATACAGAGATTGCTTTTGGGCGAGTTCTGTTTGCGAATCCTTTTGCTGTTGATTCACAACATTCATTAAGCTGGAAATTTCCACGCCCCGCGATTCTGGATCGATCAAGCTATAACGTCTGCGAAAGCTTTCTAGCTCCACTTGCAAAGAATTCACGCGCTCTCGCAACAAGGGTAACTCTTCCTCCACAAACTGGATGCCCCGTTGCAAGCTCTGTTGGCGAAGTTCTATGCCATATAAACCATAGCCTTCTACAAGCGCTTCTAAAACCGTTCTAATCTTTTGGGGGTCGGAGTCGCGATAGCTAATCGTAAGAATTTTAGTAGGGCGCGCTTGACCATCTTGAACCTGAACAATACTGAGTCGAGAGACGACTTCACCATAAGTGATGGTGGGGTAGATACTTTTGAGGTTTTCAATAATGGGTTCTAGAAGCTTCGGGGAACGTAACACTTCAATTTGAGTTGCGTAATCAAACCCCGAATCCGGTTGTCGAGAAGTCACTAACTCGCGGGATGAACTGGGTTCTGAGACAGGTTCAACCAGCATCCGAAATTCGGACAAGTAAACGAGATCGCGAGTTCCTGTCCAGACCCAGATTGCTCCGGTGAAGGCTGCGGTGACGCCCACTAAAACCCAGATCCGCCGCTTGATGATGTTAAAAAGCTGTTTAGGATCGAACTCATCTTTCTCCTGAAGCGAACTAGCATAGTAATTCAGGGGAATTGGTTGCTGTCCATTACGAGGCGTGCCTTGAGAAAATTTTCCAGTGGGCATTAGAACCTGGAGATTGTACAGAATACACTCATTTGATGAATCTATGCTAGCTCCAACGGGGAGCTGCATCTGTTTTCGCGAATTAACCTTAATGTTAGCGTTAGGTCAATCGCTGAACGGACTTAGAATCCAAAATTCAGGAGCCGGAATAGTTGGAACACCTGACCCGGAAATGATACCAGACCGCCAACGGTGCCGACTACTCGTAAAAAGGGATTGAGGGTATCCGCAATCTGAGCCGGGGCAGAACGATTCACCACAATCGTATCGTTATTCCGCAGGGGCGGGTTGGTTTGGTCGTTGAGCGGTTGATTAAAATCAACGGCGATGGTTTGTCGAGAAACAGTGCCATTGGGATTGAGACGAATCAGTTCGACTCGGTTGCGTCTTGCCTGGGCGTTGAAACCGCCTGCGGCTAATAACCCTTGAAGCAGGGGGGTATTGGGGGCAACTTCAACCGCACCGGGGCGCATAGCTTCGCCTACGACATTGATTGTAATTTTTTCGGGAGAAAAGCTGGTGGAGGCGAGTTCTGTGGCTTCATCGGGGGCGAGATCGGTTGCTGTGGCTACGACAATAGTATCGCCATTCTGAAGCGGTATGTCTTGGCGAATGTCTCCTTCTTGCAGGAGTTTCCAAAAGTCAATTTCAATCGTTTGCGCCTGGCCCGATTTTGTGGGGCGGCGGACTTGGATATTGCGGATATCGGCAGTTGGGGTAATGCCTCCGGCCACTTGAATGGCTCGCGTTAGGGAGGCGACATTGTTCGCCGTGCTTGTTTCTAGGGTATAGGGGCCCTGACGACGCACTTCGCCGACAACGGCAACGTTAATGGAGCGGGGGGTCCGATCGGCAAAGCTGGCATTGCTCAGTTGAGCGGCTTCGTCGAGGTTGACTTGCGTAGAGGTGGGGATAAATAGACTATCGCCATCGCGCAGGGCTAAGTCTTGGGTAATATCGCCAGCCCGAAGCAGTTGCCACAGATCGACGGTTAAAATTTGATCGGCTTGCGTCGGATTTCCGGAAGCATCGCGGGGGATATCGAGTCGGGGGCGGCGAATTTGGATTTGGCGCAGGTCTGCGGCTTGCGTGATCCCTCCGGCTTGTTCAATAATGCGGGTGACTGTGGGGAGACCAACTTCTCCGGTGGTGGCTAGGGTGAAGGTGTAGGTTCCGGGGCGGTTAATTTCGCCGGCGATCGCAATTCGGATCGGGCGAATTTGGGTCAAGCTTAAGGTAATCAGGGGACGGCGCAAAAATCGAGCCATGCGAGCGCTAATTTGTTCTTGGGCTTGTTGGAGCGTTAAGCCTTGAACGGGGATGCTGCCGCCTAGGGGGAGGTTTAAGCTGCCATCCGATAAAATCAGAAACTCGCCGCTATATTCGGGAACGTTAAAAATATCGACTCGAACGCGATCGCCAGGTCCTAAGCGATAGGTAGTATCCAGTTGTAGGGGAGTTGCGGGTAAAGGGGCGGCTTCTGGTAATGCTGGAAGTTGCGCCCGCGCCATTGGCTTAAACGCGATCTCTCCAACCAGTACCGTGAAAACCACTCCGCTAGCTATCCCGATGTTCTTGATCCGCTTGTTCACCTTCAGCCTCTCTGTCTGTGTTGTTGAAGACCCATTTCAATTCCCATCGCATCTTAGCGTTTTCTTTTTGAGCGTGGGAGCGGGTAAAGTGGCATCGACGACTGTAACATTTGCGCTTAAGTTCCCACACCCGTTCTTAACAAGATCGCGAAAAGAAGATTGCGATCTTTTGGCAAATCTGTTCTCTTGAGTGAGAGTGGAGTTAGTTGCGATCGATCTTGAGAGGAGTTATTGAGTGTCACCACAATTTTGGAACCCTTGGGCGAAGCGTTCGGAACCCCAACGTCAGTCATCTTCTGTCACCTCGTCTTCGCTGCTCTCGCCGAGTTGGGTGATTCCGGGTCAATTAGCGGTTGGGCGTTTACCGCGCGTGGGGGAAGGAGAAAGACTCGCCGACCAAAAAATTCAAGTGATTCTTTCCCTATGTGCTGAGGTTGAAGGTACCCTCCCGGAGGAGATTGTGCAAAACTTTCGCTGCTTGCGCTACTGCTTGCCCGATAGTCATTATGCAACGCCGATGCAGGTGGAGGATCTAGCGACAGTTGTCGATCTGGTGCATCAAACGGTAGAACAACAAACGCCCCTGTATATCCATTGTTTAGCGGGGATGGAGCGATCGCCAACAGCGTGCATCGCCTACCTCTGTCGCTATCAGAGTCTAGAGTTGTGGGAAGCGATGAATTGGCTCAAACAAGTCCATCCTCGAACCTTACCCACCGAAGCCCAACTGCGAGTCATTCGGCAATATTTAGCGCTCAAACGAGATTAGATTCCCCAACGCCAAGCCGGAGTTTTAACCGGGGCATCCCACAGTTGTATCATCTCTTCATCTAACTTGAGCAGTGTAATCGAGCAACCCTGCATTTCCAACGAGGTTATATAAGGTCCAATTAACTGACGCACAATTTGAATCTGACGCTGTTGGCAAATTTTAGCCAGTTGGCGATAAATAATATACAACTCCGAAAGCGGCGTTCCTCCCATACTATTGACAAACGCTAAAACTGAATCGCCCGCCCGAAAAGGAGGATTGGTCAGTTCTTGCTCGATCCAGTCGCCCGCATCTAGACTCCACTCCCGGAGCGTCCGAGTATAAGGGGGATCTTCTAAGATCGATTCTGCTAGCCTTTGGGCAATGTCATCCGCAGATTGCAGGGTGAGGCGTTGGCGTCCCGGTTCGCCGTGAATGCCAATTCCCATTTCAATTTCGCGATCGCCTAATTCAAAGGTTGGACTCCCCTTAGCGGGAACGGTACAAGAGGTGAGGGCCATTCCCATACTGCGGCCGTTTAAGTTAACCTTGCGGCACAGATCGGCAAGAGCTTGGAGAGAATATCCCTGTTCGGCGGCAGCGCCACAGATTTTTTCAGCCAGTACCGTTGTGCCTACGCCTCGGCGTCCTTGGGTATAAAGGGAGTCTTTGACGGCAACGTCATCATCAATCAAAATATTGAGGGTGGGAATCCCTTCGGCATTGGCGAGTTCTGCCGCCATCTCAAAATTCATCACATCGCCGGAATAATTTTTGACGATATTCAGCACCCCTGCGCCGCCGTGGACGGCTTTGGCAGCTTCTAAGACTTGATCGGGGGTTGGGGAGGTAAAGACCTCTCCAGGGCAAGCAGCATCGAGCATTCCGAGTCCCACAAAACCGCCGTGTAGGGGTTCGTGTCCGCTACCGCCTCCGGAGATGAGGGCGACTTTACCGGAAATGGGGGCATCGGCACGATAGATAAAGTGGGGTTGATAATGAACTTTGATCAGATCTGCATGGGCGATCGCCATTCCCTCTAAACTTTCGCGAACAACGGCGTTCGGGTCATTAATCAGTTTTTTCATCAATTTTCTTCCCGTTCGATCGAGACAGTAACGGCCGCTACCGCCACCAGCATGTCATCATTTTTATCGTTTAATTCTGGGATAGCGCGTCCTTGAACCACCATCCCGCCTTTTTCAAGGGTTAAGCTTTTTTGACCAAACGGGAGAACGGCGAGAACTTCGGCTTCTCGGACTTGTTCGGGATAGGGAACGGCAACTTGAACCTCTACAATCATTTGATTGGGATGGTTTAAGCCAGCGACTTCCCAAACTCCCGGTAGGCGTTATGGGCGATCGCATTGCGGACAGCACGTTGGGCGGCTACAGTGGGGTCTTGCCCGTGTTGATCGATGCCCATTCCCATTTCGATAATTAAACGTTGGCGAGTCATAGCGGAAGAGAAAAGCGACTGGCTACATATTCTCGCACGGCGGCCCCAGAGTCTAAATTTAAGACCGCAGAGGCGATCGCCCCGGCTTCATCTCCATCAATCTGAGCAATAAGCTGTTTTAACTGGGGGATAACGGAAACGGGGAGACTAAACTCATCCACCCCCAAACCGATCAGAATGGGGATGGCTTCCCGATAGGCAGCTAACTCGCCACAGACGCAGACGGGAATGCCAGCGCGATGAGCATTAGTAACGGTTTGTTGAATATTTCTGAGGATCGCTGGCGCAAAGGCATCGGCGAGGTGAGCGACTTGGGCGTTATTGCGATCGCTCGCCATAACATACTGGGTGAGATCGTTGGTACCAATGCTAAAAAAGTTAGCCACCCCCGCCAACCGATCGGAGAGATTGACCGCCGCAGGCACTTCAATCATAATCCCAATTTCTAGCTGGCGATGAAAGCCTACATTCGCCTGTTGGAGTTCGAGTTGAGCTTGGCTGAGGATTTCTTGTACGGCTTGGACTTCGGCGATCGCGCTCACCATTGGTAAGATCGCCTTAATGGCGTACTGGTGGCTTACCCGTAAAATAGCTTTCAGTTGGGTTTTGAGTAACTCTGGTCGGTCTAACAAAACGCGAATGCCCCGATAGCCTAAAAAAGGATTGGCTTCCGACGGTAATTTGAGATAAGGGAGTGGTTTATCTCCCCCAATATCTAACAGGCGAATGAATAGCGGTTCGGGGGCAACGGCTGCGGCAATTTCTTGATAGATTGTGACTTGTTCGGCTTCGGTGGGTAGCGTTGTGCGGTCTAAAAATAAAAATTCGCTGCGTAATAAACCCACGCCTTCTGCTCCCGACCCTTTAACGGCTTGGGCATCGGCTAGGGTATTAATATTGGCCATGAGTTTAACCCGATGTCCGTCGCGAGTCGCGGTGGGGGTAGAAAGGGCGACTGCGGGTTGAGTGGTTCGGGTTTGACGTTGCTGTTTTTGTTCGAGTTGTCGGAGTTCGGCGGGTGGGGGTTCTATCCACAGTTCCCCGGTATCGCCATTCATCGCCAGCAACGTACCGGGTTGCTGGCGGAGGAGTTGAGAGGACAGTCCGACAATGGCAGGCAAACCGAGCGATCGCGCTAAGATGCCGCTATGGGAGGTGGCGCTTCCCGATACGGTACAAATTCCCTTCACCTTGGTGAGATCGAGTTGGGCGGTTTGGGAGGGGGTGAGATCGTTGGCAACGAGGATGGCGGGTTCGGGGAGTTCGATGCGACTGGCGATGGTGCCAGCCAGCAGGCGCAGCACCCGTTCTCCCACATCAGCGACATCAATGGCTCGCGCTTGCAGATCGCGATCGCCCAAAGCTTGATAGCGAGCAACGGTGCGATCGATCGTATTTTTCCAAGCGGCGGCGGCGGTGAAGTGCTGTTCAAAGATCGGGGTTTGGACTTCTGCTAGCAGTTCCGGATCGCTGAGGTAGAGCGAATGAGCAGTAAAAATGGCTGCTTGCTGTTCTCCAGTTTTGCCAAAGGTTTGATGTTGCAGGGTTTGCAGTTCTTTTTTGGCGGTTTCGATCGCGAGTTGTAATTCGTCCCACTCAATCTCTGGATAATCGCTATGGTGGTGCTGGACGATGCTGGTGGCGCTTTGGTAGAGGTAGAGTGGCGCGATCGCAATGCCGCTAGAGGCGGGGATGCCGACTAGTTTGTTGTTTTCGATGGCGGGAGTGGCGGCTAAAGCTGGGGGAGGTGCTTCTAAGTCGGTTTCGCCAAAGTGATTTTCCACCAGTTCTTGCAAGCAGGCTAGAGCAGCAGTGGCATCGCTTCCGGTGGCGGCGATCGCAATTTCGTCGCCTTGGCGCGTCCCTAACATCATCACCTGATTGATACTTTTGGCATTGATCGCTGAAGTTTGGCGCGTCAGGTTGCGGAGGGTAATCTGCGATTGAAATTGGGCCGCATTCAGCACCAATTGAGCCGCAGGACGGGCGTGCAATCCCATTGGTAGCCCGATTGTCAGGTGAATTTCGCGGCTCTCTGGGGGCGGCGTAGCGGTCGCTGGATGGAGATTAGCCACCGTTCCTTCAAAGGACAGATGGGTTTGTTTGGCATGGAGTCCTTGGTAGGCTTCTTGATACACTTGGTCGAGATTGCCTCCCGTCGCTGCCTTGACTGCGGCGGCGATCGCGCCTTCTACGAGGGGTGCGCCGCACAGTTTCACCCGGCTGCGCTGCTCTGGCGGGAGAAATTCTAAAGCCATTTCTGCGCTTAAAACAGCACTCCCCAAGTCCATTAACACCAGTACCCCATCCTCGCAGTCTAACGCCTCAATCGCCTGTTGAATTTGGAGCGGATCGGTACCTAACGGTCGCTGCGGATCGTCCATTCCGGCGGCGATCGCGATCGGCACAGTTCCCTGGATCATTTGACTGACTAGCTCTTGAATGCCTTGGGCTAACTTCCGACTGTGAGAAACGATAAGAATTCCAACCATTGCACAAAGGGCCAATAGAGTGAAGAGAGGGCTGGTTCAGGTGTTCGATCCAACTTTAACCGGATGAGCGCGATCGCTCTACGCCACACAACACAGCAAATCTTAGGCGCGTTGTCTTACGCCTCAAAGTAGAGTAGTGATTATCCCTAGGGGGAGAGTATAGTCCTTGAACGAGTTGTTACCGTTCAGGTGTAGCTCAAAAAATCGATTATGAATATTCAAGACAATATCTCAGACGCTAAAAACCAACTTCCCGATCTACCCACCACTCCCCCTAAACTCAAACGTCAATCTTCTCCTAACGATCTTAAAGAACGTCTGGATTGGGGCGAACCGGCTTTAACCATTATTGATATTCGCGATCGCGAAGAGTTCCATCAAGGTCGGATCATGGGTGCCATTCACATGCCGATGGACAACCTCGTGGAAATGGCTAAGTCTAACTTAGAATATAGCCGCGATATTTATATTTACGGCGACTCTAACGAGCAAACCGCCCAAGCCGCAAATAGACTCCGCGAAGCCGGTTTCCAAAATGTAGCCGAACTCCAAGGTGGCTTACCCGCCTGGAAAGCCATTGATGGTTCCGCAGAAGGCGTGCGAGAAGCACGGGTTGAACCCGGTTCTACCGCCACCAACCTAGCCGCACGCGCTAAGGACGCAGCTAAAAAGTAGACTAGACTCTCGTTGAAAAAGGCACTCCTGCGGGAGTGCCTTTTTTTGGAGAATTGGGAGTTAGGGTAAGAAGAGGGAATTGGGAGTTAGGAGTTGGGGAGATTCAAGGTAAAGTGGCTATTGCTCTAGATACAGACTGAGAACTCAGCACTTCCTTTCCACTCAGTACGCTGCTACACATCAAGAAGATCGCAACAGCACTCTTTCCCCCCACCCTCTTCTCTACTCAGAACTCGGAACTCGGAACTTACTCAGCACACCGCTACGCGGAAGCTAAAGCAACAGCACTTTCTACTCAGCACTCAAGTTAGCGTTTGACCAGTTTCTTAGCCAGTTTCCGCAGGCGAATGGACTGGGGAGTAACTTCCACTAACTCATCAGCGCCAATGTATTCTAAAGCCCGTTCTAGACTCATTTCTACAGGTGCTTGCAGTTGAACTAACTCATCGCCACCAGAGGCGCGATGGTTGGTAAGTTGCTTAGTTTTGCAAACATTCAGGTCTAAGTCTTGCGGACGGTTGTGTTCGCCGACAATCATTCCCTTATAGACGCGAGTTCCTGGAGTAATGAAGAATACGCCTCTGTCTTCGCCGTTCTTCATCGCGTAGAATGTCGCTACCCCTTCTTCAAAAGCGATAATGACACCGTTACGACGGGTTTCTACATCGCCACTCAGGGGACGATAGTCTAAGAAACTGTGATTCATGATCCCTTCACCGCGAGTCAGGCGCATGAATTCACCCCGGAAGCCAATTAAGCCGCGTGCGGGAATCACAAATTCTAACTGGGTACGGCCGTTACCACCCATTTGCATATCCTGCATTTCGCCTTTACGCTGTCCGAGGCGTTCGATACAGCCACCAACAGCTTCTTCGGGAACGTCGAGAACGAGATATTCAAAGGGTTCGCAAGGCTGTCCGCTGACTTCGCGGTAGATGACTTGCGGCTGGGAAACTTGGAACTCGTAACCTTCACGGCGCATGGTTTCAATTAAGATACCCAGGTGGAGTTCGCCGCGTCCAGAAACCAGGAATTTATCGGGGGAGTCGGTTTCTTCAATGCGAAGGGCGACGTTTGTTTCTAATTCTCGCATCAGGCGATCGCGCAATTGCCGCGAGGTGACGAAATCTCCTTCTTGTCCCGCAAACGGCGAGTCGTTCACCGAGAAGGTCATTTGTAAGGTGGGTTCGTCTACCTTAATTAAAGGTAAGGCTTGCGGGTTGTTGGGGTCGGTGATGGTTTCGCCAATATTCGCATCTGCAAACCCGGCGACAGCGACGAGGTTCCCGGCGGAAGATTCTTCTAAGTCAATGCGTTTGAGGCCTTCAAATCCCATGAGTTTGGTGATTTTGCCTTTAACGATTTCCCCAGTTTCTTTAATTAAAGCCGCTTGCTGTCCGGCTTTCAGGGTACCGTTGTGAATTCTACCAATGACGATCCGACCGAGATATTCGGAGTAGTCTAGGGTGGTGACTTGCAGTTGCAAGGGTTTGTTGGCGTCGCCAACCGGAGGCGGAACGTGGTGTAAAATCGCCTCAAATAGCGGTTGCATATCGACGCCTTCATCTTCTAAGCCGTCTTTGGCGTATCCCGATAGACCGGAAGCGAATAGGTAGGGGAAGTCACACTGATCTTCATCCGCACCGAGTTCTAAGAATAGGTCTAAGACTTTATCAATTGCACCGTAAGGATCGGCTTGGGGTCGGTCAATTTTATTAACAACGACGATGGGACGCAACCCTTTCTCTAATGCTTTTTTCAGCACGAAGCGGGTTTGAGGCATGGGCCCTTCGTTGGCGTCCACAATCAGGATACAGCCATCGACCATCCCCAAAACGCGTTCGACTTCTCCCCCAAAGTCGGCGTGACCGGGGGTATCGACGATGTTGATCAGGGTATCTTTATACTGAACGGCGGTATTTTTGGAGAGGATGGTAATTCCGCGTTCCCGTTCGAGGGCGTTGGAGTCCATGACGCAATCTGGTACGTCCTCTCCTTCGCGGAAGATGCCAGATTGTTTAAGCAAGGCGTCTACAAGTGTGGTCTTACCATGATCGACGTGGGCAATGATGGCAACGTTGCGAATCGGAAGGGACATAGGATTGGTTTAAGACTCAGAAAGGGCGCGTAATATTTCTTTAACAATCCCAGTTTAGCAGTTTTGCCAAGGGTGCGATCGCGCTCTTCTTGACTCAATCCTAGGGAGAAAAAAATGACCGCATTTTCTCACTATCCGAGGTACGTCAGCGATCTAATCGCTCTCTATGACCATTCTCCAAGAAAGTTGCTCGGTTCAGGGGTATTCTACGATCTCCTTGAACCTGAAGCTAACTTGGAACAGGTTGCACTCCGCCGTCAGCGCGAGTTTGTGGGGGATAAGTTTTATACTCCCAAGGAAAAAGACTGGCTGCGGGGATGGCATCTTCTCTATCGCCGTCCTGAAGGGCAAGCGGGCAATATTGTCAAGGAGTTTGAATCTGTCTATGATATTTGTGAAAAGATTTGGGAAAAGTTCCTCAATCCTTTAGGGCAGAACGATTCCAAAACAGCGCCTCAAGAATTGGCGATCGCCTTTAACGATCCACAGGTCACAGACTTAAGAATTTATCAAATTCATGACCAGGATATCCTCAATGGACGCTTAATCATTAGCCGCCGTTCCAATGGCGAGACAACCACTTTAATTTTTCTCTATGACTAGATAAAACGATAAGCTGTCGATGGGGAAGATTGAGACAAAATCTAGAGAAATCACTTGTTTTTCTCTTAATCTCATATCCAGATCTAATAGCCCAATTTTACCTGTAGTCTTCCCTCATTAACACTGCGTTTCGAGTCTTGAAAAGAACGAGCAATGTTATAATTTCATTGAAAATACTAACTCTATAATTTTATGAGTTCAACAGCTACAGAATACAAGTATATAGAGAGATGAAAACCATATTCCCTATATTTCTGGTACAACCCTAAAAGTTATTGAATTAGTTTCAGACCTTATTTTTTCTGCTTTAAACTTTTTTCAACACTTCTGACCTCAAGCATATATTTATAGTTCTTTTATTTTCCGCTCTAATGCAGTGAGAGTTTCTTGTGCTGATAATCTAAGGTTAGTTTCATCAATATCAAATTCTGGATCGAATAAAGACATATCGCTACAATACGAGTCTACATCACCAAATAGTTTATCTAATATTTTGAATTCTTCTTCTGAGTTAAAAGAAACCTCCTTTTTAAAAAGTTCTAAGAATTTTGACTCAAATTCACTACTACTAATGTGGCGATCCACAAAATCTTTGAGTAGTTGAATATACATACTAAGCATTGCTATATAACTGTCATCTATTTTCATTAACGGGGCAGGAAATTTTCCTGCCCTTGCTGTTATTGTTATCCTCCCCCAATACTTCCAGTATTTAAAATTTGTTTAAGCTGAGTGGAGTTAAGCTTCCATCCGCTTATAAAATTTCCCTTGTCGTCAAGTATTACGTTTAGTTTTGTTTTAACATTACAATAATGAGTTACCGATTTTTTCCTGTATTCTCCTTTAATTGCTGTCGTTGTATTGTTCTTTAAAATGATTTTCTATAGCTTTCTTAAATTCTATTGGTTTTGGTGGATTCCAGTTTCCTTCAATACCAAAATCAATAACGTGTTTAAACTTTTTTGAAGTTGTTGATTTGAGATAATATAAATTAAATAAGAAGTTGCCATTTACTTTTTAAGTAAAGGTTTGCTGTATACTGTACGATCTAAGTTAATACTGGACAGTTTTTAGACTTGTGGGTCGTCGGAATAATCTCCGGTGTCTGCGGCTTTAGCAGTTTAGCCCTTTGTCTATCCAAAGTGTCTTATTCAATTTATGCATTCAAGGTTAACCAACCTATTAGCTCAAGATCAAAGCGTTATTCAGACTTCATGAGCGATTTCAAGAATTAGAGATGCTAACTGTATATCTTTAATCTTTAGTTATTTCCCGATGCAGAAGGGGAAATCGACCCAGGAAATCCCGATGCGATCGCCGATTGGATTTTAGCCAAGAATTTCGGCATCCCGATTTGGATACCATTGGCAGAATTTACCGAACCAACCCTGGTGGATCATTTGCAAGAGAAATGGCTGAAGTTGGCGGGAGTTTAAGGGGCAATAACCTTTCTCCAAGACCTCAAAGAGCATCTATGGTTATTGATGGATGGATTGGATGACAGGGTAGCCCGGATCTAACGGCCCCAGGTATCCCAGTTGTTGATCGGGTAGGTGGGGTAGCACCTCAGAGTTGTCTGTCGGCATCAGGATTTTTTAGGTTACTCTATAAGGTATGATTGGTAAGGTCGCTCTGTTATGAGTGTTGTCATCTCCGATGAAATTCTGCAAGCCTCTCAACTGACCCCAGGCGAGTTTCGCCAGGAAATTGCCCTATATCTATTTCAAACGGGTCGTTTAACGCTTGGTTATGCTAGTCGTTTAGCAGATATGCCACTTAATGCTTTTCGCCAACTCTTAAAGCAGCGTAAAATTGCACTGTATTCCTACGATGTTGAAGATTTTGAGTTGGATTTGAAGAACTTACAAGAGTTGGGGCGATTGTGATTGTTGTTAGCGACACATCAGCAATCACAAATTTGGCGGCAATAGACCACTTAAATCTCCTGCCTCTCTTGTATCGGCAAGTCCTAATTCCAGAGGCAGTATATCGCGAACTTGTAGACATCGATCCACCCGTTCCAGGAAGTATCGAAGTCCAAACAGCTACTTGGTTAGAGGTCAAATTAATTGCGAACCGTGAGATTGTGGAACGCCTTCAAAGCGAGGTGAGATTAGATCCGGGAGAGTCAGAAGCAATTGCGTTAGCTTTGGAAATCGGAGCAGATCTACTGCTAATTGATGAGCGTCGTGGCAGAGTAGAAGCCGATCGCTTGGGAATCAAAATTACTGGGCTACTGGGTATTTTGGTTGAGGCAAAACGGAAAAATCTCATTGTGGCGGTGAAACCTCTGATGGATGCTTTGATTGCCGCCTCAGAGTTTCGAGTGTCTTCAGCTCTGTACAATCAAATTTTGAATATAGTCAACGAAAGTTAGTTGAGGATAAGAGCGATCGCGCAAGAGGAAAGTAGAAAATTTGACCGCTAATACGAAATATCTAATTTTCGGCTAAAGCAGAAACCCGGTTTCTAGCTGCTTAGAAATCCATTCGCTTTTAGCAATTATTTCCCGATGCAGAAACGGCTGAAAATTCGGTCTAAGACGGATTCTGTGACTTCTTCGCCGAGGATTTCGCCGAGGGCTTGGGTGGCGGCGCGTAAGTCGATAGTCCAAAAGTCGAGGGGGAGTTGGTTGTGGATGGTTTCTTGGACTTGTTGTAAAGAAGCTTTGGCGCGGGTGATGGCGGCGGCTTGGCGCTGGTTGATGGCAATATCTAAGTTAGCAGCTTGCAGGCGATCGCACTCAACCTGTTTTAAGATAGCTTGCTCTAACGCTTCGATGCCCTGCTGTTGGGCGGCGGCGGTGGTGACAAGTTGGGTAATCTGGGGAGGATAGTGAATTTGGGCGATCGCGCTTTGGTTCACTAAATCTTGCTTATTCACCACTAAAATTAAGGGACGATCGCACACCTGCTGATAAATTTGCTCATCTTCGGTTGTCCATCCCGCCGCCGCATCAATGGTGAGTAGGACTAAATCGGCTTTTTGGGCGGCTTGGCGCGATCGCTCTACCCCAATTTGCTCTACCCTATCTTCAGTATCGCGAATTCCGGCGGTATCTAAAACCTGAATCGGGATACCTCCAACCACCAGTTGCGACTCCACCACGTCGCGAGTCGTACCTGGTAAATCGGTAACAATGGCGCGATCGCTTTGACTCCAAGCATTGAGTAAGCTAGACTTACCCACATTCGGACGCCCGACAATTGCCACTTTTAACCCGGTTCGCAATAACTCGCCTCGGTCGGCCGTTGCTAAGATTTGCGTTAATTGGGTGGTAATTTGGGCGATCGCTTCTACAATTCCCGTAACATCCAACGGCGGTAAATCTTCTTCAAAGTCAATCCGCGCCTCAATTTCTGCCAAAATATCTAAACATTGGTGGCGAATTGTCCGAATCGGTTGTGCTAGCTTACCCTGTATCCCGGCTAAGGCGCTTTGTGCGGCTTGGGGAGACTTCGCGCCTACTAAGTCTGCAATTCCTTCAGCTTGGGTTAAGTCTAAACGGCCATTTAAAAACGCCCGTAAGGTAAATTCTCCCGGTTGCGCCAGCCTTGCCCCCGATTCTAAACATAATTGTAAGACTTGCTGCACGGCCATAATCCCCCCATGACAGTGAAACTCCACCACATCCTCTCGCGTGTAGGAACGGGGGGCGAGCATAATTAAGAGTAGGGCTTCATCCACCACCTGTTGCGTCTGGGGGTGGCGAATATAGCCGTAAAGGATGCGATGCGACTCCCAAGCTTGTTTTCCGGGGGAGTGAAATAAGGTTTTAGCAATATCTAAGGCTTCGGAACCCGATACGCGCACAATTCCGACGCTACCCTGCTGGGGGATAATTGCAGTGGCGATCGCTGCAATCGTTCCCGATCCAATATAAGTTTCTACCATTGCCCCTCCGTCTGCCAACCCCCGCTCAGGCTATAAAATTGCTTACCCTATTCTAAAAGAACTGACTCGCGCAGCACTGTCCTATACTTGAGGCTGATAGCTGAGAGTCTAGCCATGATTGATTTTGTTCCAGATATGTGGATGATTGAACTGGCTATCTGGATTGTTTTCTTTGCCAGTATCGGTGTTTTTTCATTCGTTGCAGGAAGTATTATCCCCTGGATGATTCGCCTGCTGATCGACCGATTTGTCTCTCAACAAGCTGGTGAAACCTATGGGGAGGTGATTCAACTCTACCAGGGATTGACCCGATTTGTGTTTGCGACTGCGATCGCAGAGGTTCTGATTTTCCTGTTTTTCAAAGGTCTCCGCAATTCCTGGGTTGAAATTATCCTGAGTCTCAGTTTAGCGATTTCTGCGAGTTGGCTTGCTTCCCGAATTTTTCGCCAAGTTTTTGATGTCTATTTGATTGATGTCGCGTTTAAGAGTGGTAGAAAGGTTAACAGCGAACTGCTACTCGTCGGTAAGTATGTTACTAATTTCAGTATTCTATTACTTGCGGTTATTTATTTTGCCCAAACTCACAAAATTAATATTTTTGGCTTAATTGCTAGCTTAGGCGTTGGCGGCTTGGCTGTTGCTTTTGCGGCTCAAAAAACAATTGAACAATTTATTGGTGGAATTGTCCTATTTCTCGATCGTCCTTTTGTTGTTGATGATTATATTGGCTTGCCGGATGGTACATTTGGTAGAGTTGAATCGATAGGACTGCGTTCAACCAAAATTCGGACTTCTGGCAAAGGAACTTTAATGATTATTCCCAATAATTCTCTAACACAAACCCATATTGAGAATTTTACAGGGGCTAAGAAGGTTATGTCTATTGTTTATCTCAATTTCCATCAGACTATTGTTTCTAACGAACGAGCGCTAATTCGGCAAATTATCTTAGAAAGTACCAGCGATATTTTTGGTTTAGATTCCCGGAATACTGATGTCACGTTTCGGGAATTAGGCGGGCGCACTCAAGCTCAAATCACCTTTTTTATTTTAGGTTCTGGGGAGGTTTCTATGGACTTGCGTCGTCAGCTTCTCGATGTGGCTAGCCAAAACATCACATTCAAATTAAAAGAATATAAAATTGCTTTTGATATTGAAGAACCCACCATTTATGTAGATGCGCCGATTACAATTTAGGATAAATTATGGAGTGGTTTGAATTATTAAATGGGTGGTTGGTTAATGCGGCTATTAATCTTCATTTAATTCGCATTGCCCGATTTTTGTTTTTTGTTCTCATCTCCCTGATTTTAGGTCGATATACCCTAACTTTTATCCGGGCTATTATTAATCGCCTATTTCCCCCACAAGTTGTTAAAGTTTGCGAGCAACTGTTTCAACCGTTGACTCAACCTATCCGGATTACAGGTACGCTTGTTTTAATTTCGCTGTCTTTAACTGGGTTGAGAGAATATCCCAGTCTCTATAATTTTCTCCGCTTTTTTAGCGACTTGGCGGTTACAATTAGCGTGGCTTGGTTGGCTTCGCGAATTTTGCGGCAAGTTTTACGATTTTATGGTATTGAATTGATTGGTAAATTGGGGCGAGAAGTAGACGACCTCCTCTTGGTTGTGGAAACGATTGCTAATGTTATTATTGGTGCGATCGCAGTTTTGGCTTTTGCTCAGGGACGCTTTGATTTAATTGGCTTGGTTGCTAGTTTAGGGATAGGGGGAATTGCGGTAGCTTTTGCCGCTCAAAAGATATTAGAACAACTTTTAAGTACCATTGTTTTATATCTCGATCCTCCTTTTAAGCCCGGAGATTATATTCGTCTTTCTACTGGACAATTAGGGCGAGTAGAGTCTATTGGCATTCGTGCTACTAAAATTCGGACGCTAGCAAAAAGCACCTTAATTATTGTCCCCAATTCTACTTTAATTACTATGGAAATTGAGAATGTCACCAGTGCTAAAAAGGTGATGGTTTTGCTGTATCTTGATTTTTCTAAGATTTTAGAAGAACGGGAACAAGCCTTAGTTCAACAGGCGATTAAAGAAAGCACAGATGCTCTTTTTGGAATCGATCCCGGCAGTACCAATATTGTGTTAAATGAGAGTTCTCAGGGCAGTACGACTAGAGCTAGGGTGACATTTTTTATTCTCGGATCGAATGAAAATTCGCTACAACTCCGCAAGCGTTTGCTGGAACTTGCCAACGAAAAAATTTCTAAAAAATTAAAAGAGTTCGGCATTGAGTTTATTGTTCAAGAGCCTAGCATCTACGTTGAATCGCCGGTTACAATCTAAATTCAGCTAGAATTATTAGCAGTTACACTAGTCAGAAGCGTTGAGCGACAAGGGGAACAATCATCCTCCAGGGTAGCGTCTTCAGCGTAAGAAGTTGCTATTGTAAGTGAAATAGCTAAATTTCTAAGATAAAGATTGTTAATCTACCGAGGAGTTAAATGAGCCGATTAATCGAAACTGAAAAATCAGCCATTGTCAGAACTCCCAAATCCAGGAGACATCAACGGCGTCGGTGGGAACGAGGATGGCAGGGGATGAGAATGGCAAACTGGCGACATTTGCTGCGTTATGGATATTTGCGCTTAATGACCCTAGAGGGAACGCCAGAAGCGATCGCGCGGGGTGTAAGCTGTGGGGTATTCGCGGGGTTATTCCCCCTATTTGGCTTGCAAACCCTCATCGGTGTTGCTCTAGCAACGCTGCTGCGAGGCAATAAAATTGCGGCGGCGGCAGCCACTTGGATTAGCAACCCCTTGACATATTTGCCAATTTATGCATTAAACTTTCAGGTGGGAGCCTGGTTGCTAGGTACAACCGATGTATCTTTTACCCGCGACAATTTGTTGGCCCCTCAGCAGCTCATTCAGTTCGGCGGCGAGTTTTTAGAGACATTATTTCTAGGTTGCTTGGTGATGGGAATCTTGTGCGGCACTGCTAGCTATTTTCTCAGCTTGCGGCTGGTTCGTCAGTTTCGCCAGTGGCAGCAAAGCACAACTCGTAGAAATCATCCCTCTCAGGCTCGCGCTCTCAAAATGCGATCGCCGATTAAACCGAATCGAACAACCCCTCAATAACCGTAGTGTCTGATAACTCAATAGATAGATTTAAAGCGAGAAGTTTTCCTCGTCATCAATTTGCACGTCCCAACCCGCCGCCAGCACGTCGGCTAGCATGGCTTCTAAGGCAGCCGCATTTAAGTTGCGATGGGTTTGTTCTTGCAAAGGATTAGACAGCGGCATCAGGCGTAACAAGCGAGTGTCTTGAACCAAATCAAGATAAGTCGCTTGCTCGGAAGATTGGCGAAGCTCAATATAATCAAAACTATAGACATTGAGGTAGAGGGTTTGATTGGCCACAATCGTCGCTTGTTGCGGATCGGCAAAGACCTCTCTGACGTAACCCTCACCTTCGCTTTGCAATTGTCCGTCTTCTAAATGAAAATAGCGGACTCGTCCTAAGTCAGCTAGCAGCCTTTGCATGTCTCGTTTATTAACGATCGCCCCAGTGTTGATAATACACGGAGCCGGGAGCCTTGTGTTTCCAGGGATTTGATCGTGACTCATAGGGAGAATGCTCTAATCCAAATGTTGTTGTTGCCAAAAAGCATGGTTTGTACTCGCAGCTAACTTCTTTTTTAAACTCAAGATTTCCAAAATTCAACCCAATTCATCAACAGACTAGTCGATCGCTCGATCGCCCGATCTCTACCTCAACGATCGGTCTGGGTATACTGATAAGCCAGTCAGCAATAATTTTGGAAAAATCCGAGTAAAAATTCGGTTATTTCAAGCAGAGCTTGAGAACTTTCGCATACGCAAGTCGTGTGTGAGACAATTTTATCTTAAGTCTACTAACCTTTTCTTGCTGGAATCTACTGAATTTCCGCTATCCGATAACTCACAAATTCCTCCTTTATGAGTATGGCTGTTTTTGGAAAGAGGGCGTTTCAGCCAAAAGGTAGAAACTCTCCGTTATTTTAATTCTCCTGCAATCTTTGGCACGATATGTCTAACCCCCTATCCCCCTTTTGGGCTGCAATAGCTTTTTATACCTGCTTGCCAGTCCCTCACTCCGAAAAACTGGAGTTTGGAGGCGTTGCCCGTTGGGTGACAGCGATCGGCTTTTTGGTCGGAGGACTGCTGGGATTGCTGGATATAGGTTTAACCCTTCTGGGTATCCCCGTATTAACTCGGAGTGTTGTCGTCGTTGTCAGTTGGGTCGGCTTAACTGGGGGATTTCACTTAGATGGCGCAATGGATGCGGCAGATGGGTTAGCAACTACGAATCCTCAGCGGCGGTTAGAGGTGATGGCAGACAGCGTAACGGGGGCATTTGGTGCGATCGCGGCTGTTGCTATCTTACTCTTGAAAGTGGCGGCCTTAACAGATATTAGCGAGCATCGGGGATGGGCGATCGCGGCGGTGGCGGCGTGGGGTCGCTGGGGACAAATGCTAGCGATTCTGCGCTATCCCTACCTTAAACCTACGGGTAAAGGTGCGTTTCATCAAGAAGCCATTCAGTCAGTTTGGCATCTCGTCCCCAGTCTAGTCTTGCTGTTAGGCTTCAGTACGATTGTATTCTGGATTTCGCCGCAGCAGTGGCCTCTAGGGGTGGCAATGGCGCTGGGTGGAAGTGCGATCGCCTATTTAACAGGCGCGTGGTTTAACACCCAACTCGGCGGTCATACAGGCGATACCTATGGGGCCGTGGTTGAATGGACAGAAGCGTTACTTTTGGTCTTTCTTACAATTTTTTAAGCGATAACCTTTGAAAGGCTTGATACGCTTGGTTAATTTCCTGCATTTTAGCCTTCGCTTGTTCAGAATTATTAAAATCGGGATGATATTGTTTTGCTAAACGGCGATAAGCAGCCTTAACGTCCTGTCGCGAAGCAGTTGGCGCTACGTCTAAAACATTCCACCATTGAATTGTCACAGTCCGATTTATAGCCACTAAGGGTTCTTGTACGCCAGCACTGAAAATTTGAATCGATCCGGCAACTTGACCCCCACAAATTAACTGCTTGCCATCCCCACTAAAGGTTACGGGATAGCGACCTTCAAGTTCCGTTTTTTCAAACTGGCTTCCCGAACGTAAATCCCACAGAAAAACCTCATTTCGACTCGCACTGGCTAGAAAATTGCCATCCGGACTTAAAGCAACTGAAAAAACGCCCGCCGAGTGACCTTTCAAGGTTCCTAATAATTTTCCAGTTGAGAGTTGCCAAATCTTCACCGTTTGGTCGGCACTGCCGCTAATAATCAACTTACCATTAGGGCTAATTGCTACGGATAGAACCCAACCTTGATGTCCTGCTAAAATCTTATAGGTTTGGTAGCTTTGCAAGCTCCAAAGGCGCAGGGTATTGTCCGAACTCCCGCTGACTAGCGTTTCGCCATTGGGGGAAACCCCAAGCGCCATCACGGCTGAACCATGTCCATTTAAGGTGTGAATCGCCTGACCTGTTAGCAGATTCCATAGGCGAATCTTGCGATCGGCACTAGCACTCATTAAGGTTTTGCGATCGGGACTAAAGGCTAGGGAAAAAACATAACTTGAATGACTAAACGGTCGATCGAGATAGAAAAAAGTTCGATAAATTTTATGATTCTTGAGGTTCCAACTTGCGACCTTTCCGCCTAAATCTGCACTCGCCAGTAAAGGATAGTCGGGACTAAAAGCAACGGCATAAACCGCTTGAGCATGACCGCATAGGGTATAGCTTAATTGATGGGTTTGTAAATTCCACAAGCCAATGCTTCGATCTTTACTCGCTGTGGCTAGCGTCCGACCATCGGGACTGACAGAAATTGCATTAATTGGCTCTGAATGACCTGGTATTGTCTTGACAAATTGCCAAGGATGACTCATAAATGGGGAAAGTAAAAAAGACAGGCTGAGACTGTCTTAACATGATTCTTCAGAAATGGGTAGGTTTGAGAAACGATCGTTCAAATTCACCCCAGTCCTCAACAATCTTTGGCGCGAAATTGGCGATAAGCCTGATTAATTGCTTGCATTTTTAATTTGGCTTGGGTGGAAGAATTCAAGTCGGGATGATACTGTCGCGCCAGATGCCGATAGGCTTGTTTCACCCGATCGGGGGTTGCAGTTTGTTCAACGCCGAGTACCTCCCACCATTGATGCAATTCTGGCGATCGCTGACGGTATTTTGAGGGGTTAAAGCCCGGTTGCCAAAGCTTTAAATTTCTGCCTTTGCCGCCACTCAGTAGCGTTAAACCTTCAGGAAAAAAGGCTACCGGATCGAGACCTTCTAGGGTATCTAATAATTCGCCAGTTTCCACTTGCCAAAGCTGAATTTTCCCCTTCGGTCCAGCGCTGGCTAAAAGGTCGCTGTTGGGTGCAAAAGCCACAGAAAGAATTGTATGAGCATGGTTGAAGGTTCGGAGTAATTCTCCGGTTTGCAAATTCCACAGCTTAACGGTTTTATCGGTACTGCCGCTAGCCAACCAAAGCCCGTTAGGACTGACTGCAACCGTTGTCACCCACCCCGAATGCTCGCGGAGAGTATGTAGGGTTTGAGCGTTCTTTAACGACCAAATTTTAACGGTTTTGTCGGCGCTACCGCTGACCAGGAATTGACCTTCTGGACTAATGGCGATCGCATTGACGCTATCCTCATGACCCTGTAGGGTTCGCAACCCCCTTCCCGACTTTAAATCCCATAACCGAATCGTCCGGTCTGCACTGGCGCTAACTAAAGTTTTGCCATCGGGTGTAATGGCTAGAGCATAGATAACGCTAGCATGACTTTCAGCAGTTTCAGGATAAAAGAAACTCTTGAGCAACGTCTGAGTCGCCAAGTTCCAACTGTTAATCTGATAGCGATTTTCCCGATTGCCACCCGCACTCACGACAATGCCTTGTTGAGAACTGACCGCCACCGCCAAGACTTCCTGGGAATGACCGTAAAACGAATAAGTACAAGTGCCTGTTGCTACATTCCACAAACTGACTGAACCATCTTGATGACCTGTAGCTAATCGTTGACCGTCTTCACTCAGAGAAACCGAATTCAGCGGGGCAGCGTGAGTTTTGAGCGTTTGAACGCACTGCCAAGTTGTAGAAGTTTGGGAAGTCATCGGACTCGGTAGAGATGGGGTGGTTCTCCATTGTGCCTGAAGACTTTCCTGCCAGGAGTATATTTCTTGTTGAAGTGCGGCAAATTCTTCTTGAAGTTCCAACTCCGCAAACTTTTGTATCCATTGCCATTCCGCATATTCACTATCCAGTTCTAGCAAGGCTTCCTGATAGGCGGTTTGCTGATTGATTTGGTCGTGCCACTGCGTCGCCATCCGTTCAAATAACTGAAAAGGCGCTTCGCCACCATTTCCAGCATCCAACAGTTTCAAAAGCCCATAAACGGCTAATCCCACAACGCTTCCGCCTAGGGTAATCGGAAGAATGCCTAACTGAACGGCTGTTCCTTGAAACGCCAGTCCAACCCCACCCAGTTGAATCGAAAGGGTTGCCCCACTCAATCCCCCAACTCCAGCAGCGAGGAGGGCGGTTGGATCTCCGGTAAGGGTGGCTTCAAAAATACCATAGGATGCGGCAGCGATCGCACCTCCTGCCATTGCAAACGGAGTCATCCCAATTTTGATTGCGGTGC
The DNA here is from genome assembly GCF_030285425.1 of Geitlerinema calcuttense NRMC-F 0142. Taxonomy (NCBI): domain Bacteria; kingdom Bacillati; phylum Cyanobacteriota; class Cyanophyceae; order Geitlerinematales; family Geitlerinemataceae; genus Geitlerinema; species Geitlerinema calcuttense. Next base: position 68,500 of record NZ_JASVEJ010000022.1, read on the forward strand.
CGCTAAAGGCTAACCCGGCATTCCCATAGGCAATATTGATTACAGCCCCCGCAGCCGTACCACTGCCAATCCATCCTGCACCGATGCTTTGAGGTGACATGGGCTATTTGAGTAAAGTTTAGCCAATTTTAGCCTCAAGTCTGAGTCCGATCTAATCGGGTAAAGTCCCAGGAGTGATACGACGAACGATGACGCCATCATCCTAGGAAGCGCAGTCAGGGCCATCCTTACAATTGTGAGTTAACGACGATCAGATGGTGGTGGCGATCGCAAATTAGCCGATTGTCCTGTCTGAACTTATTTAACAGCCGAGTCACCGTCACGCGGCTGGTACTACAAGCATTGGCTAAGTCTTGGTGCGTTAGGCGAACGGTTAGACGGGTTCCTTCAGCGACAGGTTCGCCAATTTCTTCCTTGAGCAAGCACAGCAAATTCCAGAGGCGTTCTTCCACGTTGCGCCGTCCAAAGTTGGCTAGGAGCAGTTCGGTTTGCTGGAGGCGACGATTATATTGATTGAGAATGACTTGAGCGAAGATGGGAAAGGCTGATAATTCGCTCATGGAAATGCTAACTAATTTGACTTCTGAAAGGGCAGTGGCTTGATAAATATTGAGGGCTGTTAAGTGACAGCCAAATGGCATGGAAGCTCCGACTAAGCCAATCAGCATCTCATCATTATTTTCGCAAAATGTACTTAATTTTACTAAGCCTTCGCATACTAGCCAAAGGGTATGAGGATTGAGAGGAATAATTTCTCCCTTGTCATAAATATGGGGAGGGCGTTCTTGTTGAATTTCAGCGAGACTAGCGGTTAAAGCCATTTCTGCTCGCTTTTGTTCGGTAATATTCCGCACGCACCATAACAAGCGATCGCCTTCGTTCAGGGATTCGCCCAAAGGTGCCACTGTCACTGCCGTGTAGTGGGTTTCCCCCAGGCGATCGCGGAAGCGCAGTTGCCATTCTTGCTTGTGCGATCGCCGATGAATTCGGGATGTTTCTAAGTAGAAGGTACTGCGATCTTCCGGATGAATAAATAAACTCAACATCTTTCCGGGCAAAAACTGTTGTTGGATGTTAAGCAGTTGAGCGGCTGCGGAATTGGCTTCTTCAATTTTTCCACTTGCAGAGGTAATCAAGTAGGCTTCTGGCATCAGTTCAAAAATTGCCCTATACCGTTGATTCGCAGATCTTAGCTCATCGTAAACTCGCTCTAGCTCTGAGTTTTGATGAAGAATCTGCTCGTAGGCAACCTGTAACTCTTCTGATGCAAAACTTAATTCCTTAAAAGCGTCTGAAGCTAAATAACTGGGAATGCTAGGGAGGGTAGTGGCTTTATTGAATAGTTCTGTTAAGCGACCGTTCAATGCCGTTAATTGGGAGCTAAATCCATTTTTTTTCATAAGTTTATAAACGGGGTTCTAGAAACATTTGTTTTACCTGATTCGTCTACGGAATTGCTCGTGAAGCGATGAGCCTATCGCTGGCAATGCGGCAAGAATCAAATCTTATATCTACCGTTCTAAGCAGGTCGCATTGAACTCAATTGAGGGGTGACAGAATTATTTTAGAGTAATTTAAAAAGGGTGAGCATTGTCTTTGTTCAGCTTCAGATAATTGTTTATAGGTTACTTATATTGCTGAGTTTTCTTCTATGTCCTAGGTAACAAGTGGGTTGCAAGCTCAGTGTATCAGAGTTTGCAAAGATCGAAATAAGACTCTTATTTTTAAGATTTAAAGTAGCTTAAAAAACTAGAATTTAGATTTAGGAGAGTTAAAATATCAGTCTTAAGAGGGATATAAATGTCTACCATTAGATAGATGTATATCTTTCAGTTGCGATCGATGGCTTGATTGCAAGGCTGAATCTCCGCGTTATTGAGCATTACAAGAAAATTGCATAAATTTTGTACAGCTCTCTCTGTCTTTAGATAGAGACAAGCGCTTCTATCAAAGAGATCCGATAGCGGGTATAACTAAAGCCAATATTAATTTTCTTGAAAGCTGCCGAGTTTTGAGCCAAACTGGGAAGCAAGCTCGATCTGATGGCGTTCGGCTGCCTGAGCGCGGTCAAGAGCAGCATCGGTTTCGCAACTTCCTTCCCCTATTTCTGGGGCGATGAGAGTCAGAGAATGTTCTACCTTTGGATTGAGGAACGCTCTAGCCGCAGATTGTGTAGGAAACGGCGATCGCCTTCTGGTATCGTTGAGGAAAAATTTGCAGCACAAAAAGCCTGCACAAGCAGGCTGGTTTTGGTGGAAAGACTCAGAAAAACGCGCAGCTTGAAAAACGCGTTTTAGCCAACCACGTCGTCTTTAAGACCTTGAATTTTGTTGGCTAACTCTTGGCGGGTGGAAGCAAGGCGCAGGTAGCGGTAAACAAACCAAGCCGAGTAACCAATTCCCACTAGCTCAAAGAACGGAGCCAGTAAAGGAATATCATTAATTGCATCAACAACGGCCCCTGTGACATACACGGTAATCCCGGCTGATAGGATTAATGCCACAATCGTCAGGGGACGCTGATACGCACCGAAGAACTCGCCTAGGTAGTCGGGGAGTTTCGATAAATAGAGGATAAACAAATCCCAATATTGTCGCCACAATTCTGCGGACTGGCTGGCGCTTGATTGTCCAGCCGGTGGTAGTTTAGCAATGGGGGCTGGGGAAGAGTCTGCAACTTCTGCTTGAGTCGTTGCGGTTGCTTCTACGTCAGCAACTTCTGTTTTGTTCAGATCGGCGTTAGTCATCTTATTATTTCTCCAATAGATCGCTAGTGTGAAGGAACTGGGGGAAACCCGACCCAGAGGCGAAACAGTGAGTTATATTTTGCAAACATACTTGACCCTAAAGCAGAGCTTGATTATTTGCAAGAGGTTCTGTGTTTCTACGACGGGTACAAGCGACGATCCTTCTCAGTATAGAAACCCTCGAACAGATCCCCATCTATCCATGAGGATGATCTCGCAAGTTGAGGCGGCGGAGTTCTTGAACAATTCGGGCGATCGCAGTTGCCACATCTGGGCGAAAAGGCACCTCTACACTAAAAGATCGTTCCCCTTTTGATAAATATAGCTGTAGCCATAACACTTACAGCAAGCTGAGTGGCACTCAAAGATGAATCTGACTGGTTTTTGACTCAGCACTTTGCAATACCCCCATAGAGCTGAACTACTGAAAGTCCTATGCTGTCGTGGGTTGGATTAGCGCCATTCGTAACCCAACAGCAGCCAGGGTTGTGTTGGGTTTCGGACCTCAACCCAACCTACGCGACTCAGCACTTTGCCATACTCCCATAGAGAGAGAATGAAGAACTGAAAGGGAATAGGAAGACTAACGCGGGGTTTTCCTATTCCCTGGGGTTTGGACTAATTCTCAGTTGGAGCAACTTCAACCGGGACAACCTGTGCTGGGGTTTGCAGCAATTCTAGCTGCCGTCTGCGAAACTGAGAGGCTTCATCATTGAGATTTTGCCGTTGTTCGAGCAAATACTCTCTCATATCGCGGTTGTTGCCCAGTCTAGCCCGGTGGAACATATCAAAGATCGCAGAAGTTCCGCCATTGGTGGAAAACGGATCGGAACTACCATCTTGAACGCGGAGGTCTTGCAGGGGATCGGCGTTCGTCGTTTGGGCGATCGCGCCGGTAGAATAAGCTAGAGTTGCCATACCGAAACCAGCCACTAAGCTGACTCCGATCCGGGTTAGGTGTTTTAGGGATGCGGATGCATTCATCGGGTTCATCCTCACAATAACTAAAGGATTTTAAGATAGGGTACGACGCAGTAAGGGTTGAATGCCAAGAAGGGCGATCGCATCAAAGACGAGAAGCACCAACAATGCCCCTCCAAAGGTGACATCACCCCAAGGAGCCGACATCACAATACTACCGAATCCCCAGCTATTATGCAGATACAAATAGCGAATGGGTTCGATGGCGTAGCTTAAGGGGTTTAAGCTGGCGACGTACTGCAACCAGGTGGGCATGAAGGAAAGGGGCGCAAGGGCGGTACTGGCAAACAATAAGGGCAGGTTGGTGACAAAGATAACAGCAATCAGTTCAATATGTCCCGGTAAAGCAAAGCTGAGACCTAAACTGACACCCGTTACCCCAAAGACTAAAAGTAAGACGATTAGGGTAATAATCGCCAAGCCTGCGAAATTGGGCAAGCCTGCACCCAGAAAAGCACCCGCCGCAACGATGACAGCGGTTTGAATCAGGCTGAGGGTGACGATGAAGATCGAGGAGGCTAAAACAATCGAATATCGGGAGGCTAGCGGAGCCACCAGCAGCCGATTGAGGAAGCCGAACTCCCGATCGAACATTACGGGCAAACCCGCGTTTAAGGCTCCACCAAAGGCCGTAAATACGATCACGCCTGCGCCGATAAATTGACCGTAGCTGACGCGATCGCCAAATAGACCTTGCGGGGCATTCTGGAATAAGGCCCCAAATAGGATCAACCACATCAACGGTTGAACGACACCGGCAATTAAGGTAGAAGGGCGGCGTTGCAGTTGAATAAACAGGCGTTTGGTTAGCGCTAGGGTTTCTTGAATTAATTCAGCAAAGCTAAATTTTTCATCCACCGAAGCTAGATCGGCAGGGGCGAGATCGAGGTTAGAAGGGGTTAGGGTACTACTCATAGGACGGGTTAAAATTAGCGCATACTTTGTTTGCGTTCTTTTTTCGGATCGCGGCTGCCCGCAGCGGCGAGTTCGGCATCAATTAGGGTTCTCCCGGTGGCTGCTAAGTACACATCATCGAGGCTAGGACGCGATTGAGCAATCCCAAAGGTGGGCAACCCGGCGTCTTTAAGGGCTTGTTGAATGCTCATCAGGGCGTCGCTTTGGGGGACGACAACTAGGTTTAAAGAGTTGCCTTGGGCGCTGTTGATAATGGCTTCTTGTACCATTGAGAGCGATTGCAGCATTTCTTTGGCTTGCTCGGCTTCCTCGATGGGCGTAAACTCGCGGATGCGGAGGGTAATGCGATCGCCCCCCACCCGATCTTTGAGTTCGGAGGGGGTGCCAGTCGCGATGACGACGCCGCGATCGATAATGGCGACGCGATCGGCAAGGGCATCTACTTCTTCGAGATAATGGCTGGTAATGATAATGGTGGTTCCGGCTTGGCGCAACTTCCGCAAAAAGTCCCAAACGATGACGCGGCTTTCAATGTCTAAGCCGACGGTGGGTTCGTCTAAGACGAGGACTTTGGGTTGATGCAGCAAGCCGGCGGCTAAGTCGAGGCGTTTTTTTAAACCACCGGAATAGGTTCCGGTTTTTTGATCGGCGTAGGCTTCGAGTCCTAGTAACTCTAATACGCGCTCGACGCGTTCGGCGATCGCTTGACGCGGCAGATGATACAGCGCGGCTTGCAGTTCTAATAATTCGCGTCCGGTTAAGACTTTATCTAATGCGACTTCTTGGGCAACATAACCGAGAAGTTGTCGCGCCGCCTTGGGGTTGCTGATGGCGGAAATACCAGAAACCTCGATCTTACCGGCATCGGGAGCGCTTAGGGTACACAGACAACGCAAGGTGGTCGTTTTTCCAGCACCGTTGGGGCCTAGAATCCCAAAGATCTCGCCCGGTTCCACCTGTAGGGAAACGTTTTTAACCGCTTCAATACTACCGTAGCGCTTTTGCAGATTTTCTATAACGACAGCAGGAGCCATGTGTTTCTATACAAATCTCAACACTGTTTGTCTCTATTCTAAGGCGATCGCGATCGGCAAGTTCTCACTACTCGATCGGCTCTGTTGTGTAAATCTTTGCAAACTTTTTCGGGATTTCGCATAAAAGTGACCTCTATTGACTGAGAAAATTCTGAAAACCTCTGCAATTACACGGACATAGAAACCCGCGTACCCGCGTTTAAGCCAAATCACTTGCCTAGTTTAGTCGCCTTTGGTCTCAGTGTTTATGCCGAGGTGTTACAGGATATTTACCGCCAGTTCTCCAGTTTTTCATAGGGCTTCTGTTGAAAATGTTTCATCAACTGCTTTTCGCCTTTATACTCGCGGCGTCTCTTTTGTCGCGCCCCAAACTTTTATACTTGAATTGGGGGACTCACTACTTACTGATTGCGATCGCGGGAGGTATTGCTCTTTTTTATCATCGCCAACAACTGAAAAAAGTTGTTTTCCAATATCGCTATCTCATCGGTTGGATATCGCTCTTTTATGGCTGGATTTTGCTATCTACTCTCGCCAGCGACTTTTCTCAAATTGCTCTTAAATATAGCTTGAAATATTCCACCTACCCGATTGCGTTTGGCATTTTCTTGTTGATTCCTAATTTAGCGTATCAAAAGTTTTATCACCGAACGCTATTTCGATTTTTGGTTTTTATTTCGGGATGGGGAATCGTTGAATATTTATCTCCTAACTTAGCGTTTTTAGATATTCTGAGGTATCCCAACGCCTATCCGCGAATTAGCGCCATTGTTCAAGGGGCTAACCAGTTGGGAGTTTTAATGGCAATTGGTGCTGTTTTTGCCATTATCCTCTATCGCAAACACTTGATTGGCAAAGCAGAAATGTGTTTGACTGTTCCTATCTTTATCGGTTTGAATACGCTTTCTGCAAGTCGGAACGGTTGGCTTATTTTTATCCTAGGATTAGTTTTGCTATGGCTTTATAAACTCATCCGCTTGAAAGGCTTTTTAATATTAATCTCGCTTTGGAGTTTCTTCTTAGTATTTTTCCCCGTCTCATCCGCTAGAATCATTGCTCCAAATCATCCTGTTTTTCCGTTACTCTATACAATATCCCCCTCTGTGGAAATCCATCATAAATCGCTAGTATCGCCCCCTAAAAAAGAGAGAAAGCCTGACATTGCTGCAACCTCCGATCAAGCGAGAGTTGTTTTATGGAAAGACGCTTTACAGGCATTTTCTCAAAAACCGTTAACAGGGATTGGAGTCGGTGTTTTTGCCGAACATATTGGTTGGAAACATACAGAAAGATCGGGGTTTCATGCCCATAATATCTTTTTGAGCGTTTTAGTAGAATTGGGAATACCCGGTTTGCTCTTATCAATCGTCTTGCTCTTCAATCTTATCCCTTTTTCGGTGTTGAAGCAGGAGTTAATTGGAATTCCGCTGATTTTGATTTTTGCATCGCAGCAATTTGACTTTTTTATTAACGACAGCACGTTTGTTGTTCTTTGTACTTATTTTCTCGCCAATGCGGTACAGCAGAAAGAATTGAATCGAGCATATTAATCTTTATCCCCGCCCTCTCAAAAAAACGGATTACCACGGACTCCCAATTAATGTAAATCCTGCCCAGTAGTAGGGATGATTTAAGTTTTGATTGTCTAATTCCGCTAACTCTGGAGGGAGGGGAAGATCGCCTCGCGTTCCCGAACGACGAAGTTGTCCATTTTGAATGCGAGTATCTTCTTGAAGCAAGGATAATTGAGCTTGACGCAAACCTTCTGCTTTAATTTTAGATTGCTTGAGTTGATTGTAAAATTCGGTCATTAATGCTAGCGTTCCTTCATCGGAAACATACCACAAACTGGCTAAGGCACTTTTTGCACCCGCTTGAATGGCTAACCCTGCAAAGCCTAATTCGGCTTGTTCATCTCCGAAGGCGGTTCGACAGGCGGAGAGGACTAATAACTCGACAGGAGGGTTTTGAAAACCCAGTTGACGCAAGCGATCGAGGGTGATTTTTCCGTCTCCCCAAAGTTGAATGTAAGATTGATTTAAAGCTCCCGGTTTAAAGTCGGCGTGGGTGGCTAAGTGAATGATGGAATAAGGGTGATTTTGACGCTGTTTAATTAAATTGTCTTGGGTGAATTCTGAATTGAGGAAGGCTTTCCCTTGCCAAACTTCTCCAGTAATGGTGGAGATTTCTAGGGGAACAGAAAGTAAGGGCGGTAAGCTGTTAAATTCAGACGCACCCATTGCTAAAACTTGAGCATTATTTAAAGGTTGATAGCGCGTATCCATTAAGCTGAGACTGGGAATCATCGACAGGCTATATTGTTCAATTAAGAATTGATTCCCGTCGTGTAGGGCGGCGATGGGTAAACTCCGCAAACCGCTATCCATACTAAAGAGTAGGGTATCAATTCCGGCGGCTTGGAGTTCTATCTGTAGGGGTGCAATTAACCATTGATAGAGTTGTTGGCTTAAGGGTAAATAGGCGGTGAAAAAACGCCGTCGCGGATCGGTGATTTCGATGTAGAATTTTCGGGCGGTTTCTAATACTTGCTGGCGAGAGACTTGGGGAACGACTTTGCGTAGGGGTTCTCCCGTAGGGGTAAACATCACCAGTTCGATTTGGTCGTCCGTCAGGGTAACATAAATAACAGCAGACTGAATTCCGGTGGATTGGGCGATCGCGCCTAATGCTTCCCTAGGGCTAGCGGTGGTGAGACTGCTAGAGAGTAACTCCGGGCCGAAATGAGCGGTAAACTGAGCAGTACGGGCTTCTTCAATTTGGGCGATCGCATCCATCCCCACCCGACTCCCGATCGCTAAATTGCCCATTGTTATCTCGCCGGTGCTAATAGAACCCATCTCGCTATTGAGCGACACTGTACCGCCCCCTAACTGACCCGTAGAGGTAATCGTTCCAGCGATAATGTCATTTTTGGCATCCAGGCTAATATCCCCACCTCGCCCGGTTCCGCCGTCGCTGGTGATATCTCCGGTAATAATGGAACCATCCGGGGCGACAATTCGTATATTACCCGCCCCCGTACCGCCTGCGGTCGTAATATTCGCGGTACGGATATCGCCGCGCAGGGTGGGGAGGGTATTGAGAGAAATGTTACCGCTAACTCCCGTAGGCGCGAGGGTTTGGATAGTTCCAGTGGTGAGGTTTCCGGCGCGAATAGTGACATCGCCGCTGTCTAAGTTGCCAAAGGAGGCGATGTTATTTAGAGTGAGATTGCCTAACCCATTTAAGGTAATATTGCCCCCTTCCCCTAGCAATGAGTTGGCGCTAACATAGGTGGCAATGTGGTGAATGTTGAGATTGCCCTGGGGTGCATTAACTGCGATCGCGCCGCCTTTTCCCGCCTCCGCAAACGAGAATAGCACCCCGGTTTGGATATTTCCCTGGGAACTGAAAAGCGTTACCGAACCCGCATCAATCGCCCCAAAGGAACTAATATGGCTGGTAATAATCCCATTGGGTGCTTGTAGTAACACATTGCCGCCCCGTCCTGCGAGAGAATAGGTATCGAGGTTGGCGTTTTCTCTTTTAAAGATAGAGGCGATCGCTTCTGAAGCCACATCAGCATTCGCAGGAATGGACGCTTCTGCTTGGAGATTACCCCGATTTGTGGCAAGGGTTCCCGTATGGGAGATAATCTGAATATTGCCGCCTTGGAACGTCCCTTGACCGAGGGTATAAGCGCCAATAACGCCCGTAGAGATATCGCCAAACGCCTCTAGGGTGACATTTCCCGCATTCCCTTCCCACGCAAAGGCCCCCAATTCTCCGGCGGAGGTATCAATGCGACCTTGAGTGGTTGCGATCGCAATATTACCCCCTTGGATCTCCCCCTGTACAGACGCCTTTCCTGCATAGGTATTGATATTCGCCGTTGCGATATCCCGAAACGCCTGAAGGATAACATTTCCCGCCGTTCCTTCATCCGAGAACGAATCTAAACTTCCCAAACGGGTATTGATAGAACCTTTCTCACTCACCAGGGTAATATTTCCCTTTTGGGTTAAACCTTGGGAACTAATAATTTGAGTCAGGATATCCCCTTGCGCCTGTAGGGTAACATTTCCCCCCCTTCCCGCATCCGAGAACGAATCTAAACTTCCTAAACTTGTATCAATGCGTCCGTTCTCACTCACCAGGGTAATATTTCCCCCCTGCGTCAGACCTTCGGAACTCACTTCTTGAGTCAGGATATCGCCAAACGCCTGTAGAGTCACATTTCCCGCCGTTCCTTGTTCTGAGAACGAATTGAGGATGCTGTTGCGCGTATCAATTCCCCCCGTATCCGTTCTGAAGGTAATATCGCCGCCTTGGGATAAGCCTTGGGAACTAATATCCCCCACCGTCACAATATTGCCATCAAACGAATCAACTAGGATATTCCCCCCCGTTCCCCCTTCCGATAGCGAGGAAATTTGACCGTTTAGCAGAATTTGTCCCCTCTCGCTAAACACCCGAACCTCTCCGCCGCTGAGTTTTCCTTGCGAGAGAATTTCCCCAACCTGAACCCCAGAACTTGCATCTAGGTCAATTTTCCCCCCTCGTCCTTCTGGCGAAAGACTCACCGCATTTCCACTTTCAATAGTTCCGGAGAGACTAAATAAGGTGATATCGCCGCTGACATCCCAACCCGTTGAAACCAAATTCCCGACTGAAATGTGTTGTTCGGACTGAATTTGGATATCGCCTCCCGCACCTAACGCCGATTCTGAGATAATATCGCCAGTTGTAACCCGACCTTGGTTGGCTTCCAAGCGGACAGAACCTCCCGGCCCAGAATCGGAAACCGAATGGAGATTGCTAGAATCGGGTAGGCTATCCGCGATCGCAGTTGTTGTAATATTCCCGGTAGCGCTAAGAATCTCAATATCGCCGCTACCCGTCCGGCCTTGGGAAACAATCTGACCCGTGGTAATATCGCCCCATGCGTCTAGGGTAATCTTTCCCCCTTGACCGGATAGCGAAAACGCATCTAAATTTGCACAATCAGAACAGAGATTTTCGACACTAGCGGTGGTATCAATTTGACCTTGAAGACTCAAAATTGAAATATTCCCGCTGGCGTCCTCTCCCTGGGAAACCACCTGACCGACTAGAATATCCCTAAACGCCTCAATAGAGATATTCCCGCCGCGTCCTTGTTGCGAGTCAGAAGCGATAATCACAGGAACGGGAGTTGTGGTAATCTTTCCCAAAAATGACCGGAGTTGAATATCTCCCGCTTGGGTGGTTTCCGCCGCCGTGACTAAGCTTCCGGTTAACTCAATTGAACCTGGCGTTTCTACCGTAATGTTACCGCCAGAGGTAATAATTTCAGCGAGGCGAACCGTTCCCACTTCCCCTAAATCGCCCATGAGGATAGTCATATCCCCATTTCCTGATTGTAAAATTGTACCGGGTGCTTGGGTAATATTCGCCGGGCCCGCATCCCGAATTCTGGGGTTCGCTTGGGGGGAATTCGCAACGAGGGTTAATTCGCCGTTATTACCTGCTAAATTAATATCTGCATTCAGGATAATACTGCGACCTGCATTCAGTTCTAGACGATCGAGGGAACTGGAAAGAATGCGATCGCCAACGGTAATATCATTATGGGCTTCTAGAATAACATTCCCGGTTAAACTCGCTACCCCATCCGCACTTAAGGTGACATCGCTATTGGGAAAATCGCTAAATATCAGACTCCCCGCCTCAGTATCCGCCGATAGATTGGCAATGATAATATTTTTGGGGTCAAATAAAATCGTTCCCATGCTTCCGGTGGTTCCCGTCACATCCACTTGTCCCCGGAATACCAAACTTTCCTTCCCAGAAATTTCCCCAAACCCACCCGTCTCGCCGATAGCTTGAAGAGAACCCAAAAAGTGAGTATGACCCTCTGACCAAACGATCGCCCGACCCCCAGAACCAGATACAGTATTAGCAGACAGGATAGAGTCGCGACTCACCCAGGTTTGTTGCGCTGTTGGTAAACCTTCTCTTCCTTGAAACTCGCCACCTATACGGAGAGTTCCCCCGCCAGTGGTTCCATCGGCGCTAACCGTTGCATTGAATAAGCCGATGTAGTTGCCTAATAGATTAACCGATCCACCTTCGGTCGTGGAAGAGGCGCTAACCGTTCCGCTAGTGATTTGGGTAGCCGGGGAAAGGGGTATGCTAGACCCATTTAATACCAGTTGTCCGCTTTCGTTAAGCCTTAACCCAGTCGCGTGACGAATATCCGAACGGGTTAGCAATTCCGGGAGGCTAGCTGGGGTGAGGGGGGTTCCAGGTTGGGGGGTAATTTCTAAGTTAAGTAAATGTCCGGTTTGAGAAATGCGAACCAGTCGTTCTCCTGGAATGGCTGCAATGGTAATCTGACCCCCAGGCGCTTCTACAGTCCCCAAGGTGAGGGTAGTTCCCCCCAGTAAAGTGAGGTTCTGTCCGTCGGGAACCTGTAAATGACCTGTATTGGCGATCGCACCAGGAGATAAGCTAGAAAAAGCGAATTGATTGGGAGTCCCGACTAGATTTTGTGAATCTACAGGGCCTATTGCATTAAACCAGCCCTGACTCCCAAAGCCAATCCCATTCGCCGTCGTCGCCAAAAAAGAACCCGGAACGTTGAGTTGTGCGGCGTTCCCAAATACAATTCCGGCGGGGTTCATGAGGTAGAGATTAGAAAGTCCCCCAGTGACTTGAATTAAACCATTAATCAGCGAAGGTTCGCCGCCGTTAATCCGACCGAGGATATTTTGAATCTGGGGTTGAGACAGAAAGTTGGCGGTTTGTCCTTCTAGGAGGTTAAATTGTTGGAAACTATGGAATAAATTAGCCCCATCGCGCGAAAGTTGTCCCCCGCTAATGCCAATCTGATTCCCATTCGGGATAACCTGAGTCTGCATCCCATCTAAAGCCGGTAGAATGGGTTGGGCGCTAACTGCGACAGTCTGACTCACTCCTATTAAGGTTGCGATGCTATACCGATACATCCAAGCAAGTTCCATAGGTATCCTGAACAGAGAACGAGAGGACTTCACCAATCGTTTATTCTACTCGGAGATTGAGTATCCGCAGGATTCATGTCATCTGAAACGATAGTCATTCACCCAGCTTTCAATACGCGCTTGGCTCAGTTCCTGATTGTAGCCTATATATTAGTATTCTTAGGGGCAATCCTTACCGTAAGGTTAACCAACTCCCCTCAACTCTATTTCATCCTCTGGGCTTTGTTAATTTACAGCCCGTTCCTCCTCATCTTAGATTCCCTAGGACAATCTTTAGAAATTAGCGAATCTCATCTTATCCGCTATAGTCCTTTTCGAGGTAAAGCTATCATCCGTTGGGATAATATTCAATCAATTAACCTAATTCGAGGCAGACATCAACACCGGGAAGTCCGAATTTTCTGGCCTAAACGTCGCATCGGTTTGCACTCCACCTATAGTTTTACCCCGAAAAAACCCTTCTCCCGTCAAGCCTTACTTCGTCTGATTGAACTAGCTGAAAAAAATCAAGTTCCCCTAAAAACAGGTTGGTTTGGAACAGTGGAAGAATGGAAATATTGGGCGCGGGGTAATGCTTATTTTTAATCGTAGTTTTATCGCTTAAAACAATCGGCGATACCTGATGATTAGATCGCTTTTTTCAATCCATACTCAAGCGCTCTAAACCGATTTACAAGCTTCTCAAAAGCATTATCCCAATCTTCTTCATAATTAGAGATGTCCAATAAGAAGCATCTGGAGATCCATTCTATCGATAACTTCTTTCAAATTTCTCCTCCCAGTTCGCCACCAACCAAGTATCCTTCTTGTTGAGCGCGCTCTAGAATAGAATTCTTGAGTCAGTTAATTTTATCGGGTATAGAAGAACTAGCTTGTTTAGAGGCGTTAAGAGAAATTCTTATAACTGAGTAAGGCGCTACCATAGGCGGCTTCGGTTTGGGGTGAGGGGATGACGGGGACGTTAAGATAGCGATCGCGCATCCTCATCCAGGTTAAATTTTTCGCGCCGCCTCCCGCCGTATAGACTCGCGTTAGGGGAGTTGCGCCTAATGCTTGCAAGCGTTGATAGCCTAATGCTTCAATACGGGCTATCCCTTCAAGCAGGCCCTGTAAAAAGTCTACGGGATTATTGGGACGGGGTTCTAAGCGGGGGGGGAGGTTGGGGTCGTTAATCGGAAAGCGATCGCCGGGTTGTAATAGGGGATAATAATCGAGAGGACTGGGTTGCTCTGGGTTAATCTGTTGGCTGAGTTCGGCTAATTCTACATCGCTGAAAAAATGGCGTAACACTGCGCCGCCTGTATTCGATGCGCCTCCGACTAACCATAAGTTTCCGAGGCGATGGCTGTATATTCCAGAAGCAGCTTCATCAATTCTGGTGTGGCTGAGGAGTTTGATAACCAGGGTAGAACCTAATGAGGTAACGGCTTCACCAGGGGAAGTGGCTCCGCTAGCTAAGAAAGCTGCAATACTATCGGTGGTTCCCGCACAGACGAGACAATCGGGGGGGAAATGGAAGCGATCGCGCATTGGGGGTAAAATTTCCCCAACTGGCGTTCCCGGTGCTAGAACTTGAGGCAGTTTAAACGGTGCAGTCAGGGGTTCTAACCATTCGGGATAGCACAGGTTTTCGACATCGTAACCCAGTTTGAGAGCGTTGTGATAGTCGCTAACCCCAAGTTTGCCGTGGAGTTGGAAGGCTAGCCAGTCGGCTTGGTGGAGGAAGTAGAGGGGGGTGTCTGCGGGTTGCAGATGATGATACCACCAGCGCAGTTTTGCCAAACTGGAAGTTGCGCTCAGGGTAATCTGTTGCGGGGGTGCAACGGCGCGAATCTCTTCTAAGGTATCCCGACCGCGCGCATCGTTATAGAGTAGGGGTGGGGTGATGGGGTTGCCAGAGCGATCGCACAGCAGTACCGTGGAAGAAGTCCCATTAAGGGCGATCGCGCTCAGTTCTCGACGCAACGATACCGGAATTTGCTCGATTAATTGAAATAACGTGGTTTGCCAGCACTGACTCCAATCGCTACTCTCGGTAAACTCAAGCTGGCGTTCTGCCTGAATTTGGCGTTTGGCATCAATTACAATCGCTCTAGCACCGGATGTGCCAAAATCAATCCCCAAATAAAATCCCATAATCCTTCCCCTGTTCGCTCTAAACCGCTATAACGGAGTCAAAACGAGGGAAACCCGATGAAAGCAGTCTTTATCAGTCGATACGGTTCTGAAGACGTTTTAGAATATGGCGAGTTGGCCATACCCCAGCCGGAACCCACGCAACTCTTAGTTAAAGTGTATGCCAGTAGTGTCAATCCGGTGGATTGGAAAATTCGATTGGGTCAACTCCAACTGCTGACGGGGTACAGTTTCCCAATGATACTGGGGTTTGATGTGGCTGGCGTGGTGGAAGCAGTAGGCGCAAGGGTGACGCGCTTTCAACCAGGGGATGAAATCTATGCTTATTTAGGGACAGTCCCCGGTGGTGCGTATGCTGAGTATGCGGTTGTCAATGAATCAGCCGCTTGCTTTAAACCCCGCAATTTATCTTACCTGGAAGCCGCAACCCTTCCCCTCGCAGGCTTAACTGCTTTGCAATCTTTGCGAGATTTAGCGCAAGTGGAACGCGATAACCGGGTGTTAATTAATGGCGCATCGGGTGGAGTTGGCAGTTTAGCGGTACAAATTGCCAAAGCGATGGGAACTGAGGTAACGGGGGTTTGCAGTACCGATAATGTGGAGTTTGTGCGATCGCTCGGAGCCGATCGCGTTATCGACTACAAACAAACTGATTTTACCCAAGAAACGACCCAGTATGATGCAGTTTTTGATGCAGTCGGAGCGCGATCGCTCTGGGAATGCCACAAAGTTCTCAAACCCTATGGCGCTTACGTTTCTACTCTACCCACTCCCGCCACCGTGATTCAAAGTACCCTATCCACCCTCTTACCGGGTCAAACCTCTCAAATTGTCTTAACACAAGCCAGCGGTTGGGATCTGTCGTATCTTAAGGATTTAGTCGAAGCTAACCAACTGCGTCCTATCTGCGATCGCACTTATCCTCTTAGCGAAATGGTAGCAGCGCATAACTACAGCCAACAAGGACGAACCGTAGGCAAAATTGCCATTCAAATTCTTTAAACAACAAAAAAGCGCCCCCAATGGAGGCGCTTTTTGTAAGGATAATGACTTATACCTTAGCCGTTGATTGCCGGAGCAGTCAGAGCGACAGGAGCAGCTTCGCCGCTAGCTAAGTCGAGGGGGAAGTTGTGAGCGTTGCGCTCGTGCATAACTTCCATACCCAGGTTAGCGCGGTTGATGATGTCAGCCCAGGTATTGATTACGCGACCTTGAGAGTCGATAATCGACTGGTTGAAGTTGAACCCGTTGAGGTTGAAAGCCATCGTGCTAATACCCAACGCGGTGAACCAGATACCGATTACAGGCCATGCACCCAAGAAGAAGTGCAAGCTGCGGCTGTTGTTGAAGGAAGCGTATTGGAAGATTAACCGACCGAAGTAGCCGTGAGCTGCAACGATGTTGTAGGTTTCTTCTTCTTGACCGAATTTGTAACCGTAGTTTTGAGATTCGGTTTCGGTGGTTTCGCGAACCAAGGAGCTGGTTACGAGAGAACCGTGCATTGCACTGAACAAAGATCCACCGAATACGCCAGCTACACCCAATTGGTGGAAGGGGTGCATCAGGATGTTGTGTTCAGCTTGGAACACCAACATGAAGTTGAAGGTGCCGCTGATACCGAGAGGCATACCATCGGAGAAGCTGCCTTGACCCAAGGGGTAGATCAGGAAGACTGCGCTAGCTGCTGCAACAGGTGCAGAGTAAGCAACGCAGATCCAAGGACGCATCCCTAAGCGGTAGGACAGTTCCCATTCACGTCCCATGTAGCAGAATACGCCGATCAGGAAGTGGAAGATTACCAACTGGTAAGGACCACCGTTGTACAGCCACTCGTCTAAAGAAGCTGCTTCCCAAATCGGGTAGAAGTGCAAACCGATAGCGTTGGAGGAAGGAACAACAGCACCTGAGATGATGTTGTTTCCGTACAGCAAGGAACCTGCAACAGGTTCGCGGATGCCATCGATGTCAACGGGAGGTGCCGCGATGAAAGCGATGATGAAGCAGATGGTAGCACTCAGCAGAGTGGGGATCATCAGAACACCGAACCAGCCGATGTAGAGGCGGTTGTTGGTGCTAGTGACCCACTCACAAAAGCGTCCCCAAGCGGAGAGGCTCTCGCGTTGTTGTAAGGTCGTTGTCATATGCCTGAATGATTGCTATGTAGTTTTCTAGGTTCTTCGGCTCGCTGTTTCGCTTGCCGATGTACTCATGTTAAGACATGTATTTAGTTTTGTAAAGCTTTTGTGTGAAATTTTTTGCAATATAGGCTGTAAACAACGCTCTATATTGGTTTTGGCTCTCTCAGAAATCTCAACCTAGGATAGTAACGCTCTCAAATATGTATCGAAATGTTAAGTACAGTCCGGCTTATACGCTCGTTCCAACCTATGAGTGCTTTAATCGCTGCGAGTATTGCAATTTTCGGGTCGATCCGTCCCAGGATGCTTGGTTAACCCTAGAGCAGGCGGAGGCACGCTTGCAGGCTCTTCGGGGGCAGGGAATTTGCGAGATTTTGATTCTCAGCGGGGAGGTGCATCCAGAAAGCAAGCGGCGAGACGCTTGGCTGGAGAGGATCGAGGGTTTGTGCGAGTTGGCGATCGCTCTCGGCTTTTTACCTCATACCAATGTGGGGCCTCTGAAGTATGAAGAGATGTTACGACTCAAGGCGGTTAATGTTTCGATGGGGCTGATGGTGGAGCAAGTCAGCCCTGAGTTAATGCAGACGGTGCATCGTCACGCCCCTAGCAAGCGCCCGGAATTGCGCCTGCAACAGTTGGAATGGGCGGGCGAGTTACAAATTCCGTTTACAACTGGGTTGCTGTTGGGAATTGGAGAAACTGAAGGCGATCGCAGAGATACCCTAGAGGCGATCGCCCAAATTCATCAACGCTGGGGCCACATTCAAGAGGTCATTATCCAACCCTACAGTCTGGGAAACAGTCAGATCCTCAATGCTCCAGGCTTTCCCCTAGAACAGTTACCTAGCGCGATCGCGATCGCCCGTCGCGCCTTACCCGATGACATTACCTTACAAATTCCCCCCAACCTGGTTCGCTATCCCGATCTGCTAGTGGCTTGTCTGGAAGCTGGGGCGAGAGATCTCGGTGGAATTTGCCCGCGAGACGAAGTGAACCCAGATTATCCCCATCCCCACTTACAAGCACTGCAAGAAGTATTATCTACCTGCGGTTGGTACTTGTACCCGCGCTTACCCGTGTATCCTCAGTACGAGGGCTGGTTGAATCCGGCTCTTCAGTCTCGCGTGCAACAGTGGCGCAACGCACTGAGCCTGCTTTCTCCAGTTCAGCCGAACCTGTAGCGCCAACTTGGAGCATCTTTGAAAGATGCAGATTCTGTGCAGAAGGCTAGCGACGGTTTATTGACTGTTCGGGGTGCGAAGGAAGCTGACAAGCCACCTCGCAGACTGAACCCAAGCCATCTTTTCTCAATTCAAAGCGCGGACTGTGAAGATGCAGATTTCGTGCAAAGTAACCGCTCCTAGCAAACTTTTTGAACCATTTTTCGCTAAGTTTTGTAAAGAAATAATTATTTTGTATAAAAAAAGTCTCTGTATTATAAATAACAAATTATTGTATTCATTAAAGGACTCAATATCTCCTCTTATGCCTAAGTAATTCTACTTAGTTAGTCCTTTTGGGCTTTGCCACATCATTAATTAGCTATCTACTAGGCAAAGACCTTTTCTTTAAAGCTCTTTTAATCCTTTTTTGATTTAATTCATCCTCATTTACTATGTCTCAACCCTTAATGAACCTTGTCTTGCCATTAGTCGATCGGGAACTTGAAAACCTTTCCTGGGGCGAGCTAAATGGTAGCCGGAGCTTATATCCTCGTAGCCTTGAAACCTATCAGTGGCGGCAGGAAGTACAGGATTATGTGCTTCAGCGCGTTCCTGCCTGTTACGTGCGAGTTGACGAAGAAGACACCCCCAACCTGAATGCGATTCCGCGATCGCTCCATCAACAAGTCAGAGCTGTGATTTTAGAGTGGATGCAACAAGTGGGTTCAAGACGGGACTCTTTTTCCTCCCCTTTTCCTCGCAAAAGTATCTGCCAATTAGTGGCTTAGTTGAGCAATCTCCCTCAAAGTAGTTTGTTTTTTGGCAAAGTTTGCTATACTAGAAAAGGTCTAGTTAAAACGGCGACATAGCCAAGCGGTAAGGCAGAGGTCTGCAAAACCTCCACTCCCCGGTTCAAATCCGGGTGTCGCCTTCTTCCTGAATACAAGAAACCTAAAAAGGGGTAGAGAGTGAATCTCTACCCCCTTTGTTTTAACTATCGGCTAAATGTTGCTCTTTCCAGAACTGTTCGACAAAAGCGACGGCGGGATGCATGGGTGCTTTTGGCTTGCTTTTGAGCGTCATCCCTGTTTCATGGAGCAGGCGATCGCTCTTTGTAGAATTGCACTTTTCGCAGGCTGTCACCACATTATCCCAGGTATGCGTACCGCCCTTAGAACGGGGAATGACGTGATCTAGGGTGAGATGTTTTGTAGCACCGCAGTATTGACAAGTATAGCGATCGCGCCGAAACACTTCTCGACGACTGACGGCCGGAACCTTCCAATGTCGTTCGGGGTTTCCCGTGGTGAGGCGAATATGTTCGGAAATCTGAAGCACAATACTGGGAGAGCGAATTTCCCATTGTTGAGTATTGCTCAATTCCAGGGACTCTGCTTGGCCTGTCACTAGCAGAACAACCGCGCGTTTCAGGTTAATTCGGGCAAGTGGCAGATAATTCTTAGAAAACACCACAACTTGTTTTTGTAGTATGTGTGGTTGCGGACTTGGTGGTTGAGCTTGCATGGGTAAAACACTCCTCAAAACAATAACCCCCGCTTCTGACAATCAGAGACGGGGGTTCAGGACGTTAGATGTCTGACCTGATGAGTGCTAGAAACTCCTGCACTTCCCGCTCTGAATGCATCGATTCCAATTGAGCCATTTAGCGATCGCATTACCAGCAGATAGACTGCTAGCCAACCGATACATCTCCTCAAACGCAAACAGCGCCGATACCTCTGCCAAACTCCGATCGGTTTGGCGAGACAGGGCGCTATCAGCAATTGAGCAAGCGAGACGTATCATGGAAATTTTTTAAAAACTGAACTTTCTCTATCCTACATTTGTAGTACAAGTTTGTCCACTGTTTTGTAAATTTTCCTCATCTTCTCACTCGCGTCAGAAACAATCTGTTCATCGCCAGCAAATCCGCTATTCTGATGAAAAGCATTTAGGTAAAGCAACCATGAAGACGCTTGAGTGGATCTTGGGAGGGAGTGCCATTGCCCTGTTGTTAATAAGTTGTGGCGAAAACACGGCGACAACCGAACCCGCGCCATCGCCAGTTGCAGAGGCGGTTCCTTCTCCCGCACCTGCACCCACGGCCCAATTCCCCCCATCTTCCGAACTCCCGGCGGTGAGGGTTCAACCCAATGCCGCACCAGCTCCCACTGCACCGGGTTTAATTCAATCGACCAATCCCCAGGAACGCATCGCTCAAATTTCCGCCGGACGCAGCGATCCGTTTAACCCCATCGTCACGGCCGCAGTTGTTGTTCCCAAGGCAGTCAATTCGGCTCGTCCCATTCCCCAACCCGCGCCTTTACCGGGTGCCATTCCTCCGAGTGCGGCAGGCAACCCCCCCAACCGCAACGCCAGCACGAACCCCTCTCCCGCAGCACCCCTAATTGCTAAAGTCCCGCCTTTACCGGCATTGGAAACAGTGCCGCTGCCGAATTTAGTAGCCGCTAGTTCCGATTTACCGGCGCTATCGGGATTGGTTCCCCTCGCCTCAGAATCTTCCCTAACCTCTAGAGCGAATGCCGTACAAGTCACTGGCGTGATGCAGTATGGCAATAGTTTTACTGCAATTGTTAAGGCACCGGATGAAAAGAGCGATCGCTATGTGGTTCCTGGCGAATTTCTCTCCAACGGTCAAATTATGGTGAAGCGCATTGAAATTACTCCCGGTGGCGAACCTGTAGTCATCCTAGAAGAGAACGGCATAGAGACGATCCGACCCGTGGGGACGCCTAAATTAGCCGGGAATTTCTAAAATTTTTAAGTTCGCTGACTGAAGTTTTGCGTTAAAACAAAAACAGTCTTAACTTAAACTACCTGGTCTGGCATTAGAAAGAGGAAGCTGATGGCTGAATCCCATTCCCACGCAGATGACAAACTCCCTCGCAGTCTCTCGGAGGAAAAATCTTCCCTCAGCTACCAAGGCGTTTACACTTGTCCCGTTTGTCGCCACGGTCAAATTTCGGCACTTCCCCTAATGGATGCTTTTGCCTGTAATTTTTGCCGCCACATTTTTACCGCCGATCTCGATAAACAAAGAGTTCAGGTGGTGGATGGTTCCCAACCGCTCTCTTGGCGATGGACGGGGAAAACCTGGAAAGCCACCCATCGTCGCGAAGATTTAGATTTAACCTGGGAAATTTGGCTAGTGGGTATTGCGCTCGTTTTCTTACCCCCTACGTTAATTGGGTTGGCGTCTCACACGTTCCCCCCAATGCCAAACAGCTATTGCACGACTCTCTCGCCTTGGGATTTGCTCCAAAGTGGCGGCATCTGTTCGGCTTACTGGTTCCCTGTGGTGTGGACGGTTCTCACGTTTTTCTCTCACTTGAGTTTTGTGAGTTGGCTGGTTTTGGAGCATTTCCAATTTCCTCTCTATGTGGCGCTGAAGGTTAGATGGCAGCAGCTTTTGCGACAGCGCGCTTGAGAGGTTCTCTGAGCTTCTTAGGTTCTCTCTCTTCTAGGGATTATAGGGGGTTGCTTGAGAGCGATCGCTTGTTCGCTCGTGTTTCTAAAAGTCTTTGCTGTTTCAATCCCTAAAAGGGATTAGAGGAAATTGCAATGGCTGTATCGGGAGCCAAAGGGATAGCGATCGCGTTTCAATCCCTAAAAGGGATTAGAGGAAATTGCAATGCGGCAAACGCTTCAGGATCGACCGCCAGCTCCATCAAGTTTCAATCCCTAAAAGGGATTAGAGGAAATTGCAATCTTCATTAAAATCCTTGATTTCATTTTCAAGTATGTTTCAATCCCTAAAAGGGATTAGAGGAAATTGCAATAAAGAGGCCCGCAAAGACGCAAGCTGAGGTCGGATAAGTTTCAATCCCTAAAAGGGATTAGAGGAAATTGCAATGAAGTACATCAATGGCTTTAGTATTTTCTTCAGGTT
>NZ_JASVEJ010000003.1:0-93747 GCF_030285425.1 Geitlerinema calcuttense NRMC-F 0142
AGTTGATAGTTATTAAGTTTTCCCCTTCTCCTCTTCCCCAACTCCTAACTCCTAATTCCCAATTCCCTTCTTCCCCAACCCCCAACTCCTAACTCCCAATTCCCTTCTTCCCCCCATTCCTATGACTACCATTGCGGCCCAACCTTACGAATACGAACTTCCAGAAGATTTGCAATGCTGCGCTTTAGTTATTATTGATATGCAGCGCGACTTTCTAGAACTGGGTGGTTTTGGAGATGCGTTAGGAAATGACGTAACTCGCCTACAAGCCATTGTCCCAACAGTTAAGCAACTGCTAGAAACCTTCCGCCAACTCAATCTCCCAATTATTCATACCCTAGAATGTCACAAACCGGATTTATCCGATTGTCCTCCTGCTAAACTACATCGAGGGAAAAGTAGCTTAAAAATTGGCGATGCTGGCCCAATGGGTCGAATTTTAATTGATGGCGAACCCGGCAATCAAATTATTCCAGAATTGACCCCTTTATCGGGAGAAATTGTCTTGACAAAATCCGGTAAAGGTGCATTCTGTCGTACAGATTTAGAGTTACAATTACACAGAAAAGGAATTACTCATTTACTCTTTACAGGCGTAACAACCGAAGTCTGCGTTCAAACCACCATGCGAGAAGCCAACGATCGCGGTTTTGAATGTCTTTTAATTGAAGACGCAACCGACAGTTACTTTCCAGAGTTTAAAATAGCCACCATTGAAATGCTACGCGCCCAAGGGGGAATCATCGGCTGGACAACAACCGCAGAGGAAGTTATCTCTGTTTTGAATCAATCTCTAAGCCCATTAGCAGTAACGTTAGGTCATCTGGAGAATAACAGCCGTTAGACTTAAGGGTCTCCGAGTGTAAATATCTACAGTATCCTGAAATCGAGTGCTGTGTGAGTGTATATTTGAGCTTAACTTTTTCTAGATTGCTCAAACTACCTCAACTCCTGTAGTCATATCCTGGGAACGGGAGAAGCACTCAAGAATTTCACTCTCGAAGTAGGTATGAAAGGAATAGTTCTCGCCGCAATTACCGTTACTACCTGGGTACTGGGAATACGCCATTTTGGGGGGATGCAATCTCTAGAAGTGGTTGTGTTTGATTGGATGATGCGATCGCGTCCCGATTCTGGAGTAGACGATCGGCTGTTAGTTGTTGAGATTAATGAGGTAGATATTGCTCAATTGCAGCAATGGCCGCCCTCGGATCGGGTTTTAGCACAACTGTTGCAACAACTACAACAGCATCAACCTCAAGCCATTGGTTTAGATTTGGTGCGCGATCGCCCCAACCCCCCCGGTTATGAGGAGTTAGTGGCACAATTGCAGCAACCCAATGTCATTGCTGTTACTAGTATCGGGAATATTAATCAGCGCGATCGCGTAGCTGCACCCCCTAGCATACCGGAAACCCAGGTTGGGTTCAATGATTTGCCCATCGATCCGGATGGCAGAGTTCGCCGCAATTTGATGTTTGCTTCCAATGATGAAACAACTCTGACTTCATTCTCGCTTCAGCTAGCACTCATCTATTTAGGAAATCAGGGAATTTATGAGCAGTTGACTGAGGCAAATGAGTATCAGCTAGGGCAAAAAGTATTTGCCAAGTTACAAAAGAATTCGGGAGGTTATCAAGCGATTGATTCGCGAGGGTATCAAATTCTGCTGAATTATCGTACTTCTGGGAGTATTGCGCGGAAAATCAGCATTACTCAGGTACTTCAGGGAGATTTCGAGCCAGAATGGGTACGGGATAAAATTGTATTAATTGGGGCAACAGCACCTACACTTAAAGATTTATTTTTTACCCCTTATAGTGCGGCAGAACATGGCAAGCAAATGCCTGGAGTTTTGGTTCACGCGCACATGACCAGCCAAATTATCAGTGCGGTTTTAGAGGAGCAGCCTTTGTTATGGTTTTGGTCAGAATGGGGAGAATATTTATGGATTTTGGCTTGGGCAACAGGGGGAGTAATTGTCGTTTTTTACATCCAACATCCTTTAGCTTTAGGGGGTAGTATTATTGCCCTTCTGGGTGTTTTAATTGGCATGAGTTATGGATTATTTACTCAAGCAGGATGGGTGCCAGTTGCTACGCCAGCTTTAGCATTTATGCTCGCAACTACAGCAGGAATTCTTAATAAAGTTCAGTTATCTTGGCAACAGCAACAAATGGTGATGAAGCTATTAGGTCAGCAAACCTCACCAGAGATTGCTAATGCACTCTGGAACTCGCGCGATCGCCTAGTTCAGTCGGGAATGTTACCCGCACAAACGCTGACAGCAACTATTTTATTTAGCGACCTGAAAAATTTTAGCACTTTAGCTGAGAAAAAGTTACCTGAAGAATTGATGGCTTGGTTAAATCCTTACCTCAGCGCAATGACAGAAGAAGTGTTAAATCATAACGGAATTGTAAATAAGTTTACAGGCGATGGAATCATGGCCGTATTTGGCGTTCCTGTGGCGCGCACTACCCCTGAAGAAATTGCTCAAGATGCTCAAAATGCTGTGAATTGTGCTTTAGTAATGGGCGCTTGCTTACAGCAATTTAACCAAAAATGGCAACAGCAAGGATTGCCAGAAGTGGGGATGCGAATTGGGATTTTCACAGGTTCTGTGACAGTAGGAAGTTTAGGCGGAAAACATCGTTTAGAGTATGGCGTAATTGGCGACAGCGTGAATGTTGCATCTCGGTTAGAAAGTTGTGAGAAAAAACGTCAGCCGGATTTGTGTCGGATATTGATTGCGCGTGAAACGCTGGAGTATCTTCAAGAGGATTTTCAGGTGGAATCTTGGGGAGAGTTGATATTGAAAGGGAGAGCTAATCCAGTAGAAGTCTATCGGGTTATTCGTCGCAATTCCTAATGATTAAAAATATGCACTTTAGCGGCTAAGTCAGTGAAAAAATCGATAATTTTGATATAAAAGCCGCTATAAATTCTGTTTTCAATCCCCTAGCACCCTCCAAAATTTCCTTAAAAAGGTAGAAGCCAGACGATGCTACGCCTGCAATTTCACGAGAGGCTTTGAGAAAATTCTCCCCTTTTTTAAGGAGGGCTGGGGGGATCTCAATTTGACAGAGAACTCTGAAAATCCACCCCTACAGGATTGTTGTATTGATTTGATTGAGTGAGGAAATGTACTCAGCAAATCGGTATTTTGGCTACTGAAATGACCCTTTTTGTTAAAAATCTGTAAACTTTACCCCCAGTTTTTAGTTCCCAGGGTTAACTTATTGAATATTTTGAGAAAGAATGAGAAATCAGGTCTGTCAGCAAGCTATGGTTTGCTAGGCAATGATTTTTGTCAGTTTCTCTTGATATTTGCTCGCTGTAGGAGAGGATAGACCGACAGTGTACTGGCTACCGAAACACCTTGGCATGACTGTGGTTGGTTTAGCATCGTTTCTGTATTTATCTGGGGTAGGTTTGCCTCAGTTGGTACTGGCCCAAATGTGGAGGCCAAATCGCGAAATAGAAAACTTACCGTCGAGGCAAAAACAAGCGATTCTGCGCCTGAGTGAGAAACAACAGACTAATCCAAGACTGTCGCAAAGTCCTCAACCGCCCCCTCGTCGCCCAGTTGTTCCACCCCTGAACCCAAATGACAATCCGCAAACCTCTCCAGGAAGCGTGCGAGATACTTGTGTCGTGGGCCAAAAACCACTGACTGCGGTGATTCCAGTAAAAGATAGGCAAACGGCACTCACCATTTCTGCTTATCCGACATTCTTTGTCTATGTGCCTGAAACTAGGGCGCAAGAAGCAGAGTTTATTCTGGTGGATACGATTGATGATTCTGTGGCGTATCAGACTAGGGTTCAATTGCCCAAAACTGCTGGGGTGATGAGTCTAAGCCTGCCGAGACGTGCGGATGTCAAGGGATTGCAAGCACAGAAGAATTATCGCTGGACGTTTGCCCTTGTCTGCAAAGCTGAAAACGGTGAGGAAAATACAGACAATTTTGTAAATGGTAATATCCAGCGCGTCAACCGTCCGGATGTTGAGATGCGGGCGCGGGAAGCGTCTGTGCAAGAGGTGCCATCTATCTACGCCAAAGAAGGATTTTGGCACGATTTGCTGGCGAGTTTAGCACAACTGCGGCGCGATAGCCCTAATAATGCGGATTTGGCGGACTCTTGGGCAAGGTTATTAAGTGATGTGGGGTTAGCGGATGTTGCCGGAGAACCTTTAGTTCCATCCAGAGTTCGTCCTAGTATTCGTTAGTTTTTAGGGTTCAAATAGGAGTGCAATGATAAATGGGCGAGCGACCTATCAACCCACAGGGCGCTGTTATCAGAGAGTACCAATACAAAGCTCCGCTCTGGATTATATTGTCAACTCTTTTTGTGTTTGGATTGGGAGCTTTTATTTGTTTTCATGAAGCTCTAAATAATAGTCAGGGGTTAATCCTCAAGCGTCGATTTAGTACCTTAGCAGAACTCTCTCCCGACCAATCTACAATTTTTTTCTGGGTTCTTGGCTTTTTTAGCCTTGCTGTGACGGTGTTGATGCTTGCTATAGGGGTGAGTCTATTCACTCAACAGCATCGCGTCCTAATTACAGCCAATGGAATTATTATGCCCAAATCTTTGTGGTCTTCCCAAATCGTGACTATTCCTTTTTCTGATATTACTAATCTGCAAATAATGCGTGCTAATGGGGCTATGACCTTTACTATATTTGTTGAGTCTAGGAAATATATAATCATCGATCTTTTCTTACGGCGAAAAGGAGATTTTGATGAAATGGTAGCACTAGTCAGTGAAGCAACTGGGTTCAGGCGATCCCAATCGGGCGAATAAAACGAATCGATAGCACTATATTTAGAGGGTTGCACGATGAATCAACGATTTGTAAATCAGAGCAATTTTCCTAAATTAGCTGGATTAATTAGGGGATGCGTTGCCCTAATGTGCGCTGTGGTTGGTTCGGGTTTTCTGATGTTGGTGGCAGAGGCAGAACAAGCGCCTAATTTTAGTAATTTTGCTGAACTGAGCGACCCAAATGCGGGGTTAAGGCTTTTACGAGCAAGGGGCTATTGCCGCGATTGTAACTTAGCTGGGCTAGATTTTAGAGGTGCAGACCTAGTGGGTGTCTACTTACAAAATACTAACTTAAGCGGTGCTGATTTAAGTGATGCCGATCTTTTTTATGCCAATCTATTGGGAGCTAATCTAAGTAGAGCTAATTTAGAAGGTGCTGATTTAGAAGGCGTTCTTCTATTTGAAGCTAATCTCAGCAATGCAAATCTGAGAAGGGCAAATCTCACCGATGCAAACCTCAGCAAAGCTAATTTAAGTGGAGCAAATCTTACCGAGGCTAATTTGTGCGGAGCCACTATGCCCGATCAAAGTATATCTAAGCAGGGTTGCTGATAAGTCATTGATACTTGAAAAATTTAATATAGGAATAATAAAGTGTTTAGCAATTTTGGAAACAACAAAAATAGCCATTTCTTAAAAATGACTATTACGGGAGCTGTTTTTATCTCATTATTGGGAGGAAAATATGAGTTTCCAGTAGAAGCGATGCAGAGCAAGCAAAACGATAGTTTTAACAGCTTTACTGAGTGGTGCCTTAATCGGGATAGACTTACAGAAGCGACAAGCTATACCGTTACGCTTCTGTTAGAGAAGGCTACTACGTATAACTGCGCGGAAGCAAATCAAGTCCTCTCCAGTCTCAGCGGACTCGATCTTTCAGATCGAGGAATTAGTGACTTAAGACCTTTATCATCTCTCAAAAATCTTACTTCCCTTTACCTTGGGGGCAATGAAATCGATGACTTCAGTCCATTAACCTACTTAACAAAACTCACCTTCCTCGATCTCAAGAATAAACCCAGCGATCCAAAAATATGCCCTGTTTCGTCAGCAACTATTTGTCATTTTTCAGATGATGGTGAAAAGCTTTATGAGCGAGGACAGCAGCAGTATTTTCAGGGTCAGTTTCAGTTAGCGATCGCGACCTTTCAAGAGGCTTTAAGCACTTATCAGAAAAATGGCGATCGCCTTCGAGAGGGTAAGGTACTCTATCAACTCGGAAATACTTTTTCCAGTTTGGGTCAATATGCCCAAGCTTTGAGCTTTTATCAGCAAGCTTTAGTAATTCATAAAAATTTTGGCGATCGCCCAGCAGGAAATGATACCTTAACGGGTATAGGTATTGTTTACAAGCAGATAGGTCAATATCAAAAAGCAATTCAGGTTTTAGAAAAATTGCCGTCTGAGCGATTTAAAGAAATCTGGAAATTTTACCCCGATGGTATTGATGAACTAGACATCAAAACCGCAGATTTTTTCCATAATCCTGCGGCAAGACCCGCTTACAAAATGGCTTGGTGTAAAACCACTCATCAAATTTTTAATAACTTAACTTCAATTCATATCAAGCTAGGAAACTATACTGAAGCATTAAAGTTAGCTAGACTAGCTTTGGCTTGTACAAGACTAGATGGCCCAGATGCTCAGTTTGATGCTAATTGGATTTTCCAAGAGGCTGAAAACCTCGATACCGTTGGAGTAACTTACCTCCGAATCGGCAACCGCAAGCGGGCGCTGGTATTTTTACAAAGAGCCTTAGAGCGAATGCGAGAAATTGGGAATAAAGCTGGAGAAGCTCGCGTTCTTAATCATCTTGGGGAATTATATTTCAATCAGGGAGATAAGCAGAAAGCCCTAGAATTCTATCAACAAGCTCTCCCCCTGCGCCAACAAGCAAACGACATTGCAGGGCAAGGCGAAACCCTCAACAACCTCGGCTTACTTTACTTCAATCAAAATCAATATACCGAAGCAGAAAAATATCTATTCGACGCCATCAAAGTCCTTGAAGCCCTACGCTCTGGATTGAAAGATGATGAGAAAATCGCCATCTTTGAAACCCAAACCATCACCTACCGTCTCCTGCAAAAGGTTCTAATCGCCCAAAATAAATATAACGAAGCCTTAGAAATATCCGATCGCGCGCGAGCCAGAGCCTTTGTTGAACTCTTAGCCCAACGCTTCAACGGCACCCAAGAGCAGCAAATTACCCCCCTCACCCTCCAACAAATTCAACGCATCGCCAAAGAACAAAACGCCACACTAGTTGAATACTCCCTCGTTTATGACGAATTCAACGTCAACGGAAAACGACAGCCTGAAGAATCAGAACTCTATATTTGGGTCATCCAACCCACCGGAGAAATTACCTTCCGCCGCACCAACCTCAAACCCCTGTGGCAACAGCAAAACACATCCTTAAACCAAATTGTAGGACAAGCCCGTTGCTTTGAAAACGACGCCTGCCGACAAACCTTAATTTCTTCGCGAGGTGTCGGAAATCTCCCAGAAGTTCGCCGTTCGCTCGCTCCTATTCGGTTCAATAACGCCATAGCCCAGACACTGGCGCTGTCCCAAGGACAACAACAAAACCGCCAGTTACAACAACTACATCAACTCTTAATCGAACCTATAGCCGACCTCTTACCCAAAGACCCCAACAACCGAGTCATTTTTATCCCCCAAAGTTCCCTCTTCCTCGCCCCCTTCCCCGCCTTGCAAGACGAAAATGGAACCTATCTCATTGAAAAACACACCATCCTCACTTCCCCCTCCATTCAAGTCCTCGACTTAACCCACCAGCAGCGACAAAAGCTTTCCCCCTCCATCCAAGAAGCCCTCGTCGTTGGCAACCCAACCATGCCTAAAATCTCTCTAAACTTTGGAGAACCGCCCCGACAATTATCTCCCCTTCCTGGTGCAGAAATCGAAGCCCAAGAAATCGCCAAACTCCTCAATACAACCCCGCTAATCGGCAATCAAGCCACGGAATCCGTTGTCGTGCAAAAGATGCCTCAATCTCGCATCATCCATCTTGCCACTCACGGTGCCTTCGATCCAGAGCGAGGCATCGGCAGTTGGATAGCCCTCGCCCCAGACTCCCTTACTAATACTGGACAAGGAATTGGAGACGGACTCCTTAAAGCGGAAGAAATTATCGATTTAAATCTCAACGCTGAATTAGTTGTGCTTTCCGCTTGCGACACAGCACAGGGGAAAATCACTGGCGATGGAATAGTGGGATTGTCCCGTTCTCTCATTTCCGCCGGAACATCCAGCGTCTTAGTGACCCTATGGAAAGTAGACGATAATGCTACTGCCTTTTTAATGCAGGAATTTTATCAAAATTGGCAAAATAGCCCGGATAAAGCCCAAGCGTTACGTCAGGCAATGCTCGCCACAAAACAGGAATATTCTCACCCAACTTACTGGGCCGCATTTACTCTGATTGGTGAAGCTGAGTAAGACCTGAGAAACCGGGTTTCTTGCCAATTTATTAACTCAATCTTTTTTTGACTATGACCCATACAATTCATTCCAGTTGAGGCAAAAGAATGAGTACCTTGTTTAATGCAAGAGGTGATAGAACGCTATTCATTCGAGATACTTCTACAGTAAAAAATAGCAACAATTATGAAAATTAAAGTTTTCAAGGTTTCTCAAAGTTCTCCTGACGATCTTTTGGGTTTAGAACGATTGGTTCGAGAGGGAAAATTAAACTTATCGCAGATTGTGGCAATTTTGGGGAAGACTGAAGGGAATGGGTGCGTGAATGATTTTACGCGGGGGTTTACGACTCAAACCTTAAAGCATTATCTGCAAGCGAAAGTGAGTCCAGAGTTTGCTAAAAGTGTGATTTACGTGATGTCAGGAGGAACTGAAGGGGTTTTGAGTCCGCATCTTACTATTTTTACTCGCGAAGAAACTCAACCTACCGATAACTTGCATTGGGGTTTGGTTTTGGGGACTAGCCGGACTCGCGATTTTCTCCCTGAAGAAATTGGGACGCTGACGATGGTTCAAGTAGTAGCAGAATCGGTTAGACAAGCGATGAATTCAGCGGGTTTAGAACCCCAAAACGTGCATTTTGTCCAGATTAAATGTCCGTTAATTGCGGCTTCGCGTACTGGTAGCCAGCAAAATTTGAAAACGCACAATAGCTATCAGTCAATGGCTTATTCGCGAGGGGCTTCGGCTTTGGGGGTTGCAGTAGCGTTGGGAGAAATTCCCCTGGAACGCATTGCTGAAAGCGATATTTGTGCTAACTATTCTCTCTATTCTTCTGTGGCTTCCACTTCGGCGGGGGTGGAGTTGCAAAACTGCGAAATTATAGTGTTAGGAAATTCCCCCCAGTCTGCTAGCAATTATGTTATCCATCACAGCGTTATGCAACACGCTTTAGATACCACCGCCATCCAGCAAGCGATTCAAGGTACGCAACAGCCGATAACTCAAATTGTGAATATTTTTGCCAAAGCAGAAGCCGATCCTGCGGGTTCAATTCTCAATCGCCGCCACACGATGCTGGATGACTCGGATATCAATCATACGCGCATGGCTAGGGCGGTTGTGGGGGCTGTGGTGGCCTCAGTGGTACAAGATCCGATGGTGTATGTGTCTGGGGGTAGCGAACACCAGGGGCCGCCAGGAGGGGGGCCTGTGGCGGCGATCGCTCTAATTTTAGCAGCTCAGTAATAGCGATCGCTTTCCCCAACACTCTCTTGTCAGGAGATTGAGCTAAGTTGTTAAGGGCTGAGTGTGATGTAGAGGGAGTTAATTATTGATAGGATGGGTCAAACCCTCCTGAAAGCCATTAAACATTTGTAGATGTTGGGTTTCCTAGCGTCAACCCAACCTACTAGCTTATTTCCGAAGAAATAGCAGTCTGGGTGTAAAACGAAATCTTAGAGAGCCATTAGGATTTAATTTCAATTTATTAATAAACCAGGCGAAACTCCTCCCAAGGTGTAGATGCTTTTCCTCTCCAAAGTCCTTTTATAGTGGCTCCGTGATAGATTTTTCTTACAGTCTCTCGATTTTCATAAGTGAATCGAACGCAGTATCGACCTGGACTAAGATCGCCAACAAATTTCCAAACACCACCGAAATCTGCATTACCTCCAAGCCCAAACTTGTCTTGATAGCAGTAAAAATCGCCATCAACAAAGAAAGTCAAACTCTCATTTGGTATTGCTAATAAAAAATCATCTTCTTGCGGGATTTTAACACCATTTACACCACTCCAAGTGCGATGTATTACTGTCCCCTTGGCATCTTGAAGTTCTGGCATCAAGCCAAAGAATATAAAGCGGTAGGAAATTTCCGTGCAATTCGTAACTCTAATTCCGAATTGTACAGGAGTTTTCTCACCGTGTTTTGTAGGAATGATGATCTCGCACTCTGGCACTAAGGTTTCAAAGCGGATGCCATCTACTTCAACAGTTTTGCTCTTAGGCGATTTTCTTTTTCTAGATGCCATGTTGACTGACTTCTCTATCCAAGCTGCGATCGCCTCTACCCACGCGCCCGCCAATACACTAGAGTTAAGATAACTCCACTCAGCCTTTCCCCATGCTGCAAGCTTTTCTGGCGATTCTGGCGTTAATTTCTGCCATTGGTTTGGTCGGTTCAATTCGCGTGATCAAAGAAGCCCACGAAGCTCTGGTTGAACGATTAGGGCGTTACCATCGCCGTCTCAAACCCGGTCTTAACTTTATTGTGCCGTTCATCGAAACCATTGTAATTGAAGCCTTGATGAGCGAACGGGTGCTAGAGGTTCCCCCGCAACAAGCGATTACCAAAGATAGCGTATCGCTCAAAGCTGACGCGGTGGTTTACTGGCAAATCCTTGACTTGCGACGCGCCTACTATGCGATTGATAACGTAGAAATGGGGATTAGAAACCTGATTTTGACCATGTTGCGTTCTGATATTGGTCAAATGAACCTCGATGAAACCTTTGCTTCGCGTAAAGAAATCAACCAGTCGCTGTTGCGCCAACTTGATGAAGGAACCGGAACTTGGGGAGTCAAAATTACGCGGGTAGAAGTGCGAGACATTACGCCAGCCAAAACGGTGATTGATTCAATGGAGTTGGAACGGGCGGCCGAAATTCGCAAGCGGGCTGCAATTCTGGATGCTCAAGGGAGTGCAGAATCAATGGAAATTCTCGCTCAAGCCTTGAAGTTAGACCCCAATAGCCGCGAATTTCTGAAGTTCTTGGTGGCGCAACGCTATGTAGAAGCCAACCAAAAGTTAGGGGAAAGTCCAAACTCCAAAGTCGTCTTTATGGACCCCAAAGCCTTAACCCATGCAATGGCAGAATTAATTGAAGGTCAGCCTTATACGGGTGAAAGTGACACCAATGGCAACAGTTCTCACCGATAGCTGCAAAAATAGAAACCCGGTTTCTTGAGGAGAAACCGGGTTAATCATTTGGGGTTAGGCAAATCTAACGGTCTTGAACTTTGTTAGGGCCTGTTGGCGTTGATTGAGGATAGCTAGACCATTGGTTAGGACCTTTCCCAATAGCGGCTTTAATTTCTTCGCTGCGTTGCTTTCCGAGTTTGCGACCCATTTCTTTAGCTTGTTCTGGGGTGCGCTGGGTGCCTTTTACGGGTTGGTTGACTAAGCCTTGGGTTTCGATGACGTGTTCTTTGGGGTTCTCGACATATTCCCAGCTTTCGCCATTTTCCCAAGTTCCTTGACCTTGGTTCCAAGGGCCGCGCACGCTGGCACCGTTAGACATATTCATGTAGATGTGGGTATAACGGGGGTCGCCTTGAAGGACGCCGGGAGGGAAGTTCGGCTGAATAGTGTCTAAGGCAGCTTCAAACATCTTGAAGTGGGAAACTTCCCGCGTCATCAGGAAACCGAGGGTTTCTTTTACATAAGGATCGTCGGTGAATTGCATTAATTGTTCGTAAACAAGTTTGGCGCGAGATTCAGCCGCAATATCTGAACGTAAGTCTACGCTAAGGTCGCCATTGGCATTCACATAAGAACCCGACCAGGGGGTTCCTTGGCTATCGGTGAGTCTGGGGCCGCCACCGGAAAGCACTAAAAATTGAGGGTTGGTTAGCGCTTGGTGAATCATCTGTTCCTTCTCCATGTTGCCGCTGAAGAAGTTGGTAATCATGTTGCTATCGGCGGCATTTTTCAATTCGCCGTTTACGCCATCTAAGAGTAAAGTAATGGTGGCTCCAACTATTTCTAAGTGACTTAATTCTTCGGTGGCAATATCCATCAGCATATCGTATTTATCGGGATAGGGCTGACGGGCTGAAAAGGCTTGAACAAAATACTGCATGGCGGCTGCAAGTTCGCCGTTGGGGCCGCCAAATTGTTCGAGCAGTAAGCCAGCAAACCGAGGGTCTGCGCCGGATACGCGCACGTTAAATTGTAATTCTTTGACGTGATGAAACATTGAAAAGTCCTTTGGTTTTGAATCAACTCTGGGTTTCCGATGGAGAAGTCTGACGAGCAGGGAATTATATTTACTACTTCATCGCAGATTAGAGCGAACGTACTCTATCAAAAGTATTTATTTGTTAGGGTTAGGATAATTTGAGTTGCAAGTTTGCCCGCTCAAAGGCAGTTAGGGTAAGGGGGAGGCGAATTTAGCGATCGCCCTGGTTGTAGCGCTCTCTTAACCGATAACTGTTGCAAACAATTGCCAATTTTACTAACTTGAGACGGATGAAAAAGCAGACTAATGCAATAGCAGATCTTGACTCCAAGAATTCCTTCTTATTTTTGCTGCTGAGAAATATAGCTGCGCCAACCCCCAAATTGGGTAATTTCTAATTGTCCTTCACAAAGGAAGGGTTCGCCTAAAACACCGAGGACTTCTTCACCGTCTTGGAGGCGAATTTTGCCAATCGTTAAACCTGGAGGTTCTTTGAGGAGAATTTCGCTTAAGCCTGTAGGGGAAACCTGCCACACCTCTAGAGCGATCGCGCTTCCTCCAGTTTGGGTGCGGATCATCGCCGGATAGCGATCGCCAATACTCCACAACCGATAGCAAGGTTCTGTCCAAGCCTCGCGGACAAATATAGCCCCAACCGCTAGCAGATTGCCATTGAGTTCTAACCCCCGCATCAGGGTACCATTAACCGCTAGATGAAGATCGCTCATAGCTACAGGTAATGGGCCACATCCACAAAGCTACAAATGCTGATGATTAATAATAACAGGGCGCTGGCTCGCACCACTTGAGCATGGGGAGAAGGCGCGATCGCTTCTCGGACAAGCGTTGTGGTTGCTAACCCCACAGCATAACTCGAACCCAACACTAAATAGGGCCATTGCTGTTCGATCAACCAAACCGCTAGCCAACCCACGGCAGAAATTGAGAGAACCAAATCCACGCATTGCACGGGATGATCTAAGGTTGATTGCAGAAAAGTCTGCCACCAAAAACGCCACCATCGCATAACGGAATTGCTCAATTGATTACGTCTGGATCTTACCCAGTGTATCGCCATTTTTCTTGCTGCTGTAGGCAGGCGAGCGCCTCTGCCATCTCTACCTGGGGAAAATACCGATAAAATCGACTGACGCTATAGAACGGATCGGGAGTAGCCAAAACGATAACGCGATCGCTCCAAGCCTGCAAATCAGGCATTAAACTTTGAGGCGCTACAGGCGTACAAATCCAGATTTGGGCGGGGTTTTGGGTTCGCACGGCCTTCACCGCAACAGCCATTGTCATTCCGGTGGCAATGCCATCATCTACAATTAGAGCGATCGCGCCGGTTGCTGTCTGTGAGGGACACCAAGGGGCCAGTTGAACCCATTGATCTTGCGCTTTCTTTTGCGCCTTCAGCCGCCAGAGATCGCGCAGAGTTAAGCGATGGGGCGTCATGCGAGTTAAAATATGAGCCAGTTTCCGACCTGCCCACAGCACTTGACCATCCGCCGTCACTGCACCGATCGCTAATTCTGGGTTTTTGGGTCGCGTAATTTTTTTTGCCACGATCGCGCTTAACGGACAGCGTAACTGTTGAGCAATCGGCTCGGCAATCGGCAAACCCCCCCTAGGCAAAGCATACACAATCGGTAAAGCTTGCTCGGTGTTGGGGGGAAATTCGGCTGCAATGACACTCGCGAGTTGTTGACCCGCTTCAGCGCGATCGCGAAAGAGAACGCCAGATGACATGATTGCTTAAAATAGAATTCGCCTAGTCTTGATTTCCATATTGGCTGATTTTGAACGAAATCCCCGGAAATCAAGGGAATGTTAAAATTTCAACCGCAAGCCTTGCTCACATTCAGTCCCCGCGCCTATTGAGAAACCTCAATACGCGAAGCGATTCTTGCAAGAATCGAGCAATTGTCATCTATGTAGATCCTCATGGCCAGCGACGAGCAACTGAACCTATTCGATCCGGTTTCGTTTAGCGAACCGGCATCTGCACCGGGATTTCAACCCGAACTGATTCCCACAAGTGCCAAAATTCCCATCCCGCCTGGAACTTATCGCAGTACCCAAGAACTGTTTCCCCACTGCGATCGCTGTTTTCGGTGCGGCTTAGGCAACACCCGCACCCACGCCGTTGTCGAACGGGGAAATCCCCAAGCGCCCATCATGATTATCGGCGAAGGGCCCGGACAAAATGAAGACGAACAGGGCTTACCTTTTGTGGGCAAATCCGGTCAACTTTTAGAAAAGATTCTCGCCTCCGTCGAACTCGATACTAGTCGCGATGTCTATATCTGCAACATCGTCAAGTGTCGTCCTCCGGAAAACCGCAAACCCACCGCCGCCGAAATTGCTGCTTGCAAACCCTACTTGCTCGAACAAATTCGTCTGGTAGACCCCAAAATTATCCTCTTAACTGGGGCTACCTCCCTGCAAGGTTTGCTGGGCGAAAAACGCGGGATTACCAAAATTCGCGGCGAGTGGATGGAATGGGAAGGACGCTTATGTATGCCGATTTTTCACCCGGCTTATCTCCTGCGTAACCCTTCGCGAGAAACCGGCAGCCCAAAATGGTTGATGTGGCAAGATATCCAAAATGTCAAAAACAAATTAGACGAAATTCGCGCGACTTCCTAACGCCGCAGATCCTTAAGCGAATTTGGGGCTACCTGACCCTATTCCAATTGGGGTAGCCTTGGGCAGGTTTTGTGGGGCGGTGTTCTTTGGGCAGTGAGTCATTGGCATCGTCTGGCACAGCAGCTTCTGGGCAACCACATAAGGGGATTTCTCCAATCGGGCAAGCGGGTAGCGTTTCTTCCTCAGCTTGTCCGGTTTTGAGACGAAACACTAAGCGATCGCGAATTTGGCTGAGTTGCGTTTGGTTATCAACAGCCGATCGTGGTAAAGGAACTTCATTATTCGGCCAGCTTGGCAAATCGCTACAGGGACAGCTTTCAGGCGGCATTCCCACCATCCGCGAGGGGATGGGGAGGGTACACCGGCTGCATACCACCAATTCCCATTCGGGCTTGAGCAGTTCGGTAATGGTTTCGTTCGTGCCATCTAAAAAGCAGTCTCCTGACTGGGGAGAGGTAATCGTCTGCCAGCATTGTTCAAACGCTTCGCTGTAGCCATTTCCCTCAAAAATCGGGCGGGGCAACAGGGCTTGGTTGGTGTGGCTAACAATCACCTTTTTTCCAAGCTGAAACCAATAGGCTAAATATTGTTTAACTTGCGTTTCTGATGCCATAATCCGCCTACAACTCCGTGCAATTTCCTGGTGTCTGGTTGACCTATCCACTGGGGATAGGGCTTTAATTATGAAGTTAGGTCACAATCTGTTTCTGAGTTCAAACTTTTAGTCATTAAAATCCGAAAGTCTTAATAATAGAAAGCTAAGACTCAAAAGCATTTGATAGTTATATCCTAGCTTTTGCCGCCCTCAATCCAGCCGAGAAGAAAGGTTTAATTATTGTTAAGTTATCAAACAAACCGATAGAAAATCGTCTATCGAATGGCGGGTTCAGAGCCAAGATATAGCAAAGTGCTAAGTAAGTTCCGAGTTCCGAGAGAGGAAAGGAGTGCTAAGTGCTGAGTTCCGTAGCTACTCAGTAGTGGTGTTTCAAGTGGGTAGCAGAGTACAAAGCAAGAAGTTTAAAGTCACCAAAAAATAGGCTTTCTTCCCCCATCCCCCCATCTCCCTAAAGGCGATCGCCCAAGGGCGTTCCCAACTGCGACAGATTGAGAACATATCCCCCCGTAACTAAATCGACCCGATGGGCGATCGCGCTCAGGCGGCGCACCAAATTCCCCAGGCGATCGCGAAACAACCGCCCCATTGGATAAGCTGGAACCACCCCCCAGCCCGTTTCCTCCGCCACCCAGATCGAATCCGCCTCCGTTTGAGCCAAGCTTTCCAGTAACTCCGCTTGGATCGCCTGCCATTGGCTTTCCTCTTCGGGTAAAAAATTCGCCAGCCAAGTTCCCAAAGAATCCACCAACAGACAATCGGAAGCTGGCGTTACCCTCAGCGTTGCGGCCAACTCCGCACTCACCTCCAGAGTTTGCCAACTTGCGGGGCGGCGCTGCTGATGGGCCGCAATGCGCTGTTGCCATTCGCGATCCTGGGGATCTAGGGTGGCAGTTGCCACATAAACGACAGATTTTCCGGTTTGTTGAGCTAAAGACTCAGCCCACTCGCTTTTACCCGACCGAGCCGGGCCCGTCACTAAAATAATTTGTCCCATTGCGATTGTTGTCTAGACCTTTGGGGAATTTTAAGGTAACAACTAAATAGGCACTCAATCTGGGCAGTCCGATGAAACCTGAACTGAAGCGAATCGAGGCAACATTAGATCGTATCTCAAGCGATAACAATCGTACCGCCTCGGCGTCGCCAACCTACTCCTTTCAGTTGCTTCCTGCAACTCCAGACAAAAAAGCATGGCCCAAGCGGGAAGAATCGGGTAAAACCCCAAGCCTTCCCAAACTGAAAACCCCTAGCTTTAGCACCCACCAAAATGCGGCCAACCCCGCCTTAGCCGTTAGCTTGCTGACTCAAATTCAAGAAATTGCTCAAGGTTGGCAAGACGAGCTACAGCAGACCGTCCGCAGCGTCCAAGATCTATATTTAGAAGGGCCGATTGTCGATGGTTGGCTCGAATCTGACCCGCAATCGTTTGAAACCTCAGAAATCCGCAAAACGGCAAGCGATCGCTTAATGGACTATAAAGCCGTCGCCCAACAAGCAGGCGGTCAGGTGGTCTACGAAACGCGAGGCGCAGGCTATCGCCTCTGCGGGTTAGGAGAAGATGGACAATTATGGTTTCGTCCCTGCCCGCCCGAACAAGTCCCTAGCGTAAGTTTAGCGATCGCGCGTTACCAAAAACTCCGCCAACTCCTAGCCCGCAAGCAATACCTAGAAACCCGCCTGTCGCAGTTGGCAGAAACGCTCGTCATTTTGCA
Organism: Geitlerinema calcuttense NRMC-F 0142; assembly: GCF_030285425.1. Taxonomy (NCBI): domain Bacteria; kingdom Bacillati; phylum Cyanobacteriota; class Cyanophyceae; order Geitlerinematales; family Geitlerinemataceae; genus Geitlerinema; species Geitlerinema calcuttense. Next base: position 17,221 of record NZ_JASVEJ010000003.1, read on the forward strand.
CGGCCATCTCCAAGACGAGCAAAAAACCAAAGCAGATTGAGGCAAACTTGCAATTGAAGCTTGAGTTGTCTGGTGTTGCAAGCCATCCCCAACAGCCCTGCTGAATCTACTGTCGTTAAAGGGTGCAAGCGTTCTTTAGACCTAACCGCGAATCTATGAATACTCCCCAAATTTCCGCGATTATCTGCACCCATAACCGAGATAGCTATCTTGGGGCGGCGATTGATAGTTTATTGGCGCAAGAGTTCCCCCATTTTGAGGTCATTGTCGTGGACAATGCCTCAAGCGATCGCACGGCGGAAGTAATTGCCGAACGCGCCTCCCATCCCCGCCTCAAGTCTGTTTACGAACCCGTGACGGGGCTATCTATTGCCCGCAATACCGGGGCAAACCACGCCCAAGGGGAAATCCTTGCCTATTTAGATGATGATGCGATCGCAACGCCCCAATGGTTAAGCATCTTATATGCAGCCTACCAAGCCGAGGAAAAATTAGCGATCGCCGGGGGCAAAGTCACCCTCATTTGGCCCGAAGGCATCACAGCCCCCCCTTGGCTATCAGGTAGTTTAGCCGGAAATTTAGGCGCGTATGACTTGGGAGATCGACCCGTTTCAATCGAAAACCCCGGTTTAACCCCACGGGGGCTGAACTATTCCATTCGCCGTTCTTTCCTCGAACAAATTGGCGGCTTCGATCCCAACCTCGGACGGGTGGGTAAAAAGTTACTGTCTAATGAAGAATTAATGATGACTGAGTTAGCCTTAAAACTAGGCTGGCAAGTCCTCTATCTTCCAGAAGCCCTCGTTGCCCATAATGTTGCTCCAGAACGCGTAAACCGTCAATGGTTCCTCAGCCGCAGTTGGTGGCAAGGGATTAGCGAATGTTACCGCGAAGAACTCGCAGGCCGAACGGGGGCCGGACAATTGCGTCGGGGAGGCGAACGTTTGCTGCGAGGTCTTTATAAATCGGTTAAATACTTTAGCGATCCTGCCCAACGATTCGATAACTTAGTATATGCTTACGGTCAAATCGGTTACTTGAGCGTCGCAATTCCGGGTTTGCTTAAACGTCCCGAATCTCACCCCGCCGCTAGTATAGTTGACTGACCGCTGCTCGCGCTGACCCTGTGTTGCAATTCGATTTTGTCATCTGGAGGTTGTTTGCATCCTGACGCCTTAAGCTAGCGCATTGCACCCTAGAAACGATCGCACTCTGTAGTGTCTATTAATTTGTTCGCTTGTTGTTTGCATACTGGGTAAATCACCATGAGTCCCGCAACCTCTAAACTTCCAGTTTCTGTTTTAATTCCTGCCAAAAACGAAGAAGCTAATCTTCCCGCTTGTTTGCAGAGTGTAGCGAGAGCGGATGAAGTCTTTGTGGTGGATTCGCAAAGTAGCGATCGCTCTGAAGAGATTGCTAAAAGCTTTGGCGCTCAAGTCGTCCAGTTTCACTTTAACGGTCACTGGCCGAAAAAGAAAAACTGGGCCTTAGAAAACTTGCCCTTCCGCAACGAATGGGTGTTAATTGTGGATTGCGACGAACGCATTACCCCCGAATTGTGGGACGAAATTGCGATCGCCATCCAAAACCCCGAATATAACGGTCACTACCTCAACCGTCGCGTCTTCTTCCTCGGTCGCTGGATACGCCACGGCGGACGCTACCCCGATTGGAATATGCGCCTATTTAAACATAAATCGGGACGCTACGAGAACCTCGGCACCGAAGGCATCCGCAACACCGGAGATAACGAAGTTCACGAACACGTCATCCTTGAAGGACAAGCCAGCTATCTCAAAAACGATATGCTGCACGAAGACTTCCGCGACATCTACGAATGGTTAGCCCGCCACAACCGCTACTCCAACTGGGAAGCCCGCGTCTATTACAATATCCTCCAAGGCAAAAACGACAGCGACACCATTGGCGCAGACTTATTTGGCAATGCCGTTCAGCGCAAGCGCTTCTTAAAGAAAATTTGGGTACGCCTGCCCTTTAAACCCACCCTGCGATTTATCCTCGTCTATTTCCTCCGCCTCGGCTTCCTTGATGGCATCCCCGGCTACATCTACTCGCGCTTGCTGAGTCAATACGAATATCAAATCGGCGTCAAGCTATACGAGTTACGTAAATTTGGCGGAAAACTCAATGTCTCCGAGTCAGCCGTCGTCACCCCTCCCGCCATGCCACAACCCGATACCTCTTCTTAATCCTCTCTCCCTGTGGTACAAGCCTCTCTCTTGTGCCACGTCCTGTACTTGCGCCGTTAACCCTGAACCCATGACTGCCGATATCCCCCAAACCCCACCAGAACCGCATCCGTTAGAAGCCGAACCTTGGGTAGATTTAAGACAATATGACCAAGCTTGGTTTCAGCGCGGACGTTCTAGCGGGTTTGTTTTATTTTGGTGGTTAGTACAGGCGACGATCTTTCCCCTAACACCGCATCATCTGAGTGGCATTCGCGCCGCCATCTTACGACTATTTGGGGCAAAAGTGGGTAAAGGCGTCGTCATTCGTCCAACAGCGCGATTTACCTTTCCCTGGAAAATTGCAATCGGCGATTACAGTTGGATTGGCGATGATGTGGTTTTATATAGCTTGGACTCTATCTCCATTGGCAAACACGCCGTCATTTCCCAAAAGTGCTATCTCTGCACGGGAAGCCACGATATCCACAGCGTCAACTTTACCCTGAAAACAGCACCCATTACCATTGGCAATGGGGTATGGGTCGCTACAGATTGTTTTGTCGGGCCAGGTGTCGAAATTGGCGCGAATTCAGTGGTTGGGGCGCGGAGTAGCGTCTTCCGTTCTCTGCCATCAGGATACATCTGCTTAGGCACCCCTGCGCGTCCCCAGGTTCCCCGTCAGCCTCCGCAGTAAAGGGCATTAAGGCTGTTTTCTCCTTAAAGACATCTTATTGCTGACGCCAATAATGAGTAGTCATGAAGTGCTGCCACTGCCCGTCATCAGTCAACATATGGGCAGTCAGTACCCGATGATCGTTGCTCTTGAACTCGATCGCATCTTTGTACTTCCCGATTTTCTCCTCACCCGTTATGACAGGTCCATCGGCATTGAGTGTTAGCACAGTTTCCCCTGCATCTAATTCCCCCTCGTATTGCCAAAGGTGCGTCAGGATCGAGCCGACCCAAGTGCCGACATAACACTGTTTTTGAGGATCGTAGCCAAGTGTCATCAGGGTGGTTGCAGGACCAAATCCAGGCATTTCTCCCTGTCCTTCTGCCAATACCCAGAGTCCACCCAGCGAGCGAACAGTTTCTGTTCCTGTTGATTTTACGGGAGGTCGATCGGGTTCCATCATCACTTCACTTTCATAAGTCCACTCACCGACGAATTTCTGAAGCCATTGATGTTCTTTTTGAGGTTGAGCAGGCATGAGTGAGGTTTGTTCGGTTTGCGTAGTTTCCATTTTTTATTTCCTGATTTTGAAACAATGTTTAATCCTTCTTTACGCCGATTGCTGCTTGCTGCTTTTTGTTTGGCAAGTCTAACCTCATGCAATCCTTCTACAGAGAATACAGAACTTAAGGCACTCGAAGCTAGACTCGCTGCCACACAAGCTGAAGTTGCAGAATTAGAAACTGAAGTTGCCACCTTGCAAAGTCTTCAGGCTGGTATTGTTTGTGGGAAAGGTGAGGACGCATTACTCACGCAATCTGGAGATTTCTCCGCTTTACTGGGAGTGGGAGAAACCGATATCTTTTATCCAATCCCCTATGCCTCTCCACCGGAGTTGATACTCCCTGTGGAGCTGAATCATATTGGAGCAAAGCTACTAGCGCAACGGGCTAATGGGTATCGTCTTTCCTTAACTCGCTTTCCCGATCCAGGTATTCGCTCCCTAAAATGGCAAGCTAGAGGAATTGCTGCTTCATCTTGCCAATAAACGCTGGTGTGGGTTTAGGGTAGTGCTTCCCAAACTTGTTTAATCAGCAAGGGAAAAGGTGTAAGTTAAGCCATTGCTTGCCAAATTAGTGCTTTTTCCTCCACGCTCTTGACAAATTCATCTTTGCCATCCATGTAGCTTTCAATATCCCCAGGATATTGCTTTGCTAAGTGCCGTTTCAATTCACTGTATTGCTGGGCAACATCAGGATGAGCAATCATGTAGTCACGAAAAGCTAAATGACGAGAGATTTCAGGCGAACCCACCTCATAGGTATGAACGTTGTGGGTTCTAATCTCCGGGGAACGATGCTTACGGAAGTAACGCCGACCCGAAAGTCCAAATTCGCCCATTGCTTCGTATCCAATGGCTGCCATTGCTCCGTTGCGTGCATCGGTTTTGGTAATGCTTTTCACTTCAATTAGAAAATCAATGACAGGTTTGGCGTAAATGCCTGGAATTGCAGTGCTACCGATATGATGAATGGCAACGATGTTTTCTCCCATCGCCAGTGCGAGTTGCTTAGACTCTTTTGAAACTCTTCCTGCCACGCCGGATCGGGTGGGACAACTTCTACTTTCATATTCTACAAGGCGCTCAGAGCGGGATGAATATTTTACCTTCTATCCACTTCACCCAATCAGGCGATCGCAAAATTTATCTATCTTTGGATAGATCCTTGTCCGGTCACGACTTGTAACCGATCTCAAGAATGCGATCGTGCCGCAAAAATAAGATAGCGAAAAGATCTCGCATCTACCTAAGAAAGAAAATATCTTGAGGAACAATGGCGCACTTACTACAGATTGATGCAAGTCCGCGTGGGGAACGTTCCCATTCTCGTCGTATGACTCGCGAGTTTGTCGAACAGTGGCAACAGCACCATCCCAATGATACGATCGCCTATCGAGATGTAGGTCGCAATCCCATTCCCCATCTTGATGAAGACTGGATTGCAGCAGCCTTTTCACCCCCCGAACAGCATACGCCCCAACTTCAGAAAGCACTTCGCCTCAGCGATCAATTGGTAGATGAATTTCTGGCGGCGGATATTTATGTCATTGGCGTTCCCATGTATAACTTCAGCGTTCCCAGTGGATTTAAGGCGTATATCGATCAGATTGTCCGCATTGGGCGCACTGTTAATATTGAATCCAGTGATGCTGGCAAAGTGTATAAACCACTCGTTCTCGGTAAGAAAATGTATATCATTGAAGCACTGGGAGATTCTGGCTTGCAACCGGGTGGACGCTACGAAACCATGAACCACCTCGATCCTTACCTTATAACTGTTTTCGGGTTTATGGGCATCACGGATATTACCTTTATTCACGTCGAAAATGATGAGTATGGCGAGAACACGCTAGCAGAGTCGATCGCTAATGCTCGCCAAAAAATTACTGAGCTAGTTGCTGCATAAGGGAGTTAATACTGATTTATGGTAGGGATTGAATACCTCTATGTCCTGAAACTGATTGCAGCCCTTGGATGTGGATTAATCGCAGGAGTATTCTTTGCCTTCTCAACCTTTGTCATGAAAGCTCTGGCGCAACAACCACCCGCCCAGGGAATTGCCACCATGCAATCTATTAATGTTACGGCGATTAATCCCTGGTTTATGACTGCATTTTTGGGTACGACTGTTGTTTGTCTCGTTTTAATGGTTTCCTCGCTCCTTCGGTGGCAACAACCTGGCGCTGCTTATTTGTTTGTCAGTGCTTTGTTTTACTTGCTCGGTTGTTTCGGGGTGACAATGGTGTTTAATGTTCCGCTCAATGATGCGCTGGCTGTTGCTAATCCCAACAGTCCAGAGGGAACCAATCTCTGGGCGAGATACCTGACAAACTGGACGTTTTGGAACCATATTCGGACGCTCGCCGCATTCATCGCAGCAGCCTTATTTACAATGGCGCTCAATACGCCATCAAAACTGTAGAGTTTGATGAATTCAGTGGAACATATAATTCTCTGACGCACTTGAGTTACCATTCGTTGGGTGTGAGGAGAGCGCGATCGCCTTTCCCTTACCCTCTGGATTATCGAGAATCAGGTTGAATTCAGATTGAGGCTAAGTATCAAATGGAAAATGACTCGATCGAAGACCTAGAAGAGACGTTACGACAAGCAATGCTCAATAGCGATCTTGCAGTATTAGACGCTCTCATTGCTGATGATTTAGTCTGGACAATGCACACGGGTTTTGTGAGCAACAAAGAATCCGATCTCGAAGCACATCGCTCTGGAATCTTCCGATTTACCAAGTTGGATATTAGCGATCGCCAAATCCATCCTTTTAGCGATGATTGTGTTGTTGTCACCTTAAAAGCAGAAATCGAAGGGATGATTAACGCTCAAGAGTTTTCTGAAGTCTATCGATTCACTCGCGTCTGGTTACAGCGAAACAACCGTTGGCAAATTGCCGCAGGTCATGTCAGCCAAATTGTTCCCCTTGATTCTCAGTCATGAAAATTCTGGCTATTGGTGCAACAGGTTTTATTGGCTTGCCTGTCATTCGTCAATTGATGAAACAGGGACATCAAATTGCCCTTTTCCATCGAGGGGATACGACTGCAAGTGAATTGGATTCTAGCCTACATTTCTATGGCACGCGCCATCAGTTGCCCAACTTTAAAGCTGAGTTTGAACGATTTGCCCCTGATGTTGTTCTCGACATCATTCCGTTTACAGAGGCGCAAGCACAGGCTGTTGTTCAGGCGTTCAGCGGTTGCACTCAGCGGATCGTCGCTATCAGTAGTGGAGATGTCTACCGCAACTATGAAGGTTTGCAGGGACAAGGGAAGCATCCTCCCGATCCAGTCCCCTTGGCTGAAGATGCGCCGCTGCGGGAAACGCGATATCCCTATCGAGATTTGGAGGGGTTAGACTTCGATTTTAAGCAGAATTACGACAAGATTCTGGTGGAACAGGTGTTGATGAACCAGCCAGAACTCCCTAGCACAATTCTCCGGTTGCCCGCCATATATGGTCCTGGCGATCGCCAACATCGGTTTTTACCGTATCTTCAGCAAATGTTCGATCGCCAACCCATTTTGTTAGAGGACGAACAAGCCCGTTGGCGTTTCTCTCATGGCTATATAGAGAATATTGCAGGAGCGATCGCTCTAGCTGTCACCGACGATCGCGCCACCGGACGCATCTACAACCTGGGTGAAGCCTCTACCCCAACCTTAGTGGAGCGAATCCAGAGGTTAGGAAATTTAGTAGATTGGCATGGCGAGATAGTGACTCGTCCCAAAGATCGACTTCCCTCTGATTTACAAATGAATTTGCAGTGGCGCTATCACCTGGCGATCGATACCACTCGGTTTCGAGAAGAGTTAGGCTATGTTGAACCGATCGCTGAAGAGGAAGCATTGCAGCAAACAATCGCCTGGGAACGGGAAAATCTGACCGCAACGAGTCCAGAATAGTTCAATAATCATTATTCTAATTTTGCGATATCTCAGCCATGTGGCGACGTTTTTCTTCCAATTCAAGCTTAATCGGACTTGGTTTAATTCTGATTGCGATCGCCTTCATTGCTCTGTTTTTTCTTCCCTAGCAGGTTGAGTAAGGATAGCGATCGCCGCTTCCTGGAGCGTTGATTGCGCGAAGTTCATCGCTAACGTACCGGATTTTAACTGATAAGGGGTTCAGATATGGATAACAATCCCAGCATTCTCTCGCATGTCTCCATTGGCACCAATAATTTTGAAAGAGCGATCGCCTTCTATGACGCTGTGTTATCGACGTTGGGCTGCAAGCGGTTGATGGAGCATCCGGGAGCGATCGCCTATGGCAAGCAGTATCCCGAATTTTGGGTGGGAATCCCGTTCGATGGGCAACCTGCAACCGTGGGTAATGGCGCTCACATTGGTTTTATCGCTCCTACCAAAGAAGCGGTCCATGCCTTCTATGAGGCAGCATTAGCCGCAGGAGGTCAAGACGAAGGTGCCCCCGGTGGCAGACCCGAATATAGTAAGCCGTATTATGGCTGCTTTGTGCGCGATCCTGATGGAAACAAGATAGAAGCTACTTTTTGGGATGAGTCGCTTGAGCAGGAACTCAACCAGAGCAATGTATGAACGATCGCCACATCGATGCCAAATTAAATCGCATTACCCGCGAGCATGAGGATATTGTATTGATATTGTCGATCCGGGCGATCGCTCAAACCCGTTTTTGAGTGCTTGCTTATTGGTTTGGCTTGACCATAATCTATGGTGCAAGTTCACACGCTAGACGAAAAATATTTTTGAGTTTCATAAATTACCCATGTTCTAGGATTTCTCGCACTCAATCTTCTCCAGTATTTTGATAAATTTCGTATTTAGGGTAAACAAGCATTTAATAATCCCCTCACTTACTCGAAATTGTCTACTAAGCTTTCTAGCAGTGCGCTTTTCTCAGCGTCAGACAGATAACCATAAATCTTTTGCACAAGCTCCGGGCTTGCATTTTGCTTAAACCAATCTTCATCGGGAGAGCTATCAAAACCCAGAATAAATTTCAAACGCTTGGCGATCTCGTCTTTATCCTTGCTATCTAATTGCCCCTCCCGTTGCAACCAGTTACCAGAAGAATCTTTAAAGCAATTACCGTCTACCGTACATATCTGATGTACTAAGGCATAAGATTTTTTGTCCAAGCCGTTTCTTGCAGTATTGTTAATAGGATAGGTAGTTGGCAAACCTGAAAAAGTAGTTTGGGAGGTCAACGGAATTGCCGTAAAGGTCTGAATATATCCAGACTGATCCTGAAATTTATCGCTTGTCCAAATGACGTAAGGGTGAGATCCCCTAAAAACGCGACTAGAGTTAATCGTGAGCGTACAAGAAAGGGTTTTACACTCAATTTCCCCTGGGGTATCTAAGTCGTAAATATGTAAGTGACCGCTACTACATCTAAGCGATACCCGGTATGGGTTAATCATATAAACCCAACCCTGGCGAGGACGTTGACCAGCCAAACCTTACACCCCTAGTTCTTCAAGCAATTTCTCTCGCTCTAGCTGAAGGTTGAGCGGAGCTTGTTCTTCTGGTACGTGCTTACTCTTTGCTTCCACCATTGGAGCCGTCGAGTAAACATAGTTCATTAATTCCTGAAATTTTTCAGCCCCAGAGCCAGCCCATTCTTTTCTGATATTTTCTAACATCAGTTGCAGCCCTTCTGAGAATTCAAAATCAGTCGAAAAGAGTGATTCATCTTTCACAGTAACTAAAACAATATTGCCATCCTGCTGAAAAGATAAATCTTCCATGCCCTCTAAAGCAGCATCAATCTCCTGATTCCAAGGACCATGATTGAAATAGCGCCAATCTAGGTCAGTGAGCTGTTTTCCCGTCCACTTAACTGAGTAAAGATCGGCTAGATACAAAAACTTCACCAACTGGGTCTTTGTAATGCGACCCTTGGTTTTACACACAAAGTATAGGATTAAACTTTCTAGCATGATTTCCACCCTCTGTTGAGCTAGAAACCTGGTTGACAGAAAAAACTACTAAAACATCGTAACACTGAAATTTTCCTTCAATACCTCCTTACGCTGGATCTTGACAGAACCGCCAAAACTCACCAATCACTTCAACAGTCCCTCGGCTTTTTGCTCTAGCGGCAACATCTCTGCGGAGACTTCTTTGAGCGATCGCCTGAACTAAAAAGCTGGTGACGGGATTTGAACCTGCGACCGGCTGATTACAAATCAGCTGCTCTACCACTGAGCTACACCAGCATAAATATAAATATAGCAAGGTTTGGGTTAGTTCCACCAGACAGAAGCGTTAGGATATTAAATCGTTTTGGCGAGTGTGGTTAAAAATTTTGATCGGTGGAAGAGTTGGAGGACAAGGGGGCTAGCCCCTTGTCGCTTGCAGTTAGCGGACTGGGATATTGATGATGCTGCTATGACCCATCGATTCAAATCTGACCGTCCAACGTCCGCGCTTTGAGAGATCGGGAGTAAAGCTGTAGCGCCCTTGGCGATCGCTCTGACCCGTTCTCCAGGGCGTTGCGGGTTCCCCTGGGGCGTAAATACTCACTTGAGCATTCGCCATCGGTTCGCCGGTACTAAACATTCCCACCACTTCCACAGACTGGATCTGAGCTTCGGGCGGCAGGTTGTCTAAGTTGTAAGTCGTGGTTTGACCGCTGGTATTTTGTGCCCGAATGCGAGCTTCTAAGCCAGCTTCATGGGCAAGGGCGGTGCCTATCAGCCCTAGGAGGATAATGGGAACCCAGACCATCGATTTGAGATATTGCATAACGCTCTCCGAAAATGCGCGCGGCTAGTCACATCCCGTGACGCCTTCTGCACAGTACAAACTCCACCAAGGGTTGATGCGATTTTCATCGGAGGCCCCGGTACTCATATTTAGGAGGGCTTGAAAGCTAGAATCTTCTCCACCATAGCGAAAATGCATGTGGATGGGTTCTCCGTGGGGAGCGCGAAGAATAACATATCGAAAGCCGCTACAAGCCGGATCGTCAGAAGCGAGTTCAAATTGATCCCAAATGGAGCTTTGGTAGCGGGGATAGTAGAACGGATCGGGGGCGGCTCCGCGATAGACATATTCGCAGTTTTGGGCGATCGCTTCTCGGCCTTCAAGATCGCGATAGAAAGAGAACTGTCTCATTTCGTTGAAGACAATTCGAGCCGGGTTGCGCGGATCGTGGCGAGAGGCAGGAACGCTGGTATCAAGGGTAAATGTACCGTTGACGCCTAAATAGGGCATGTTGGCATTGGGAGAAGCAAGTTCAGGGGGACTTTGGGCGATCGCAACTCCTGGGCTAACCAAAGCGACTACCGCAGCACCGATCAAAGCGATTGATTTCATTCCTACACCCTTTAATTCATCACAGTTTTGGGTCTGTGGTGAATTTAGCCAGTTTTGCAATCTTTTCCTATGCCCCGTGGTGGCATATTGGAGATTAATGCAGAATTGTTTTAGAAACGATGCGCGTTTTCTTGCGATCGGCATCGCTGAGGTCTTCGCCCGATTGCAGGCGCGTGGCATTATCTTGGAGTACGGTAGCAGCCCCGCGATCGCCCATTTGCAAGGCGGTTTTGGCGGCGGTTTGCAGTAAGGTGGCCGCCCCCATGCGATCGCCTTGTTGCAATTTCGCCTCAGCTAGTTGAGTTTGGCGATATTTAGCTAAGGCGAGGATATGCGGCTGTACCTGGGAATTCACGGCGGGGTGGTAATCTTCCATGACATTCGCTTCTACCGTCAGGGTTTCCGAACGCAACCCTTCTTGCTGAACCAGCGGATCGTCATAAATGACCTGGACTGATGCGATCGCTTGTTGTCCGGGTGGCAGTTGTCCGATATATAAATTGGCTAGGACAATGCGAGGGCGATCGCGCATAAGATCCCCCAAACGCACGATCGTTTCCTGTCCCTCAGCTTCTACGGGTAACTCAATCGTATCGGGAGCCACCTGTGCCACGGGTTTTAACTCCGCAAGGCGAACATTCGGCATCAACGCCAAACGCAGATACGCATTCGTTAAGCCCACCGACTGCACGCGGGAAAGCAAGCGGTTAAATTCCTCAGACGCTTGATCCGGACGTTCGATATAAGCCATCGCCCCTCGACCTGCATCCGCAATCCGTTCTAACACATCTTGGTTCCAGTGGGAGCCAAAACCCAGGGTATTCAATGCCAGCTTATATTCTGTGGCGAGGGTGGCAAATTTATAGCAGCGTTCGTTCGAGCCATGCTCGTTTTCGCCATCGGTGAGCAAAAACGCATAGGAAACCGTATCTTTGCGTCCTTTCGCCAGTTCCTCAATTCCCAAACGCAACCCTTCATCAATGGCAGTGCCGCCATCGGCTTGCAGGCGATTAATTTGGCGTTTAATCCGTTCTGGATCTTCAACGATCGAGTTAGGGACAATGGTTTGGGCGCGATGATCGAAGGCAACGACCGAAAGGCGATCGCCCTTTTTAAGTCGGTCGATTAACTGGGCGGCGGCTTGCTTCACCGTCTCTAGGGGGCGACCGCTCATCGAACCGCTATGATCGAGGATTAAGCAGAGATTGAGCGGAACCGATTGTTCTAGGGCTTCTGCCGCGATCGCCGACACCGAAATGGCTAATTGGCGTTGCGAAGAAGGCGATCGCCGATCGATATGGGAATCATTTAAATCTATTTGCAAACCGACTCGCATAAAACAATCTCCTACTCAACCCAGCTCTTGAGATACTAAATACCACACCAACTCGATCTTGAACTCCGGAATTCCCGCTCTCGCATCAATGCGGCTCTATTTCAAGGATAAATCAGTCTTTGCCTACCTGCTGAGTTCCCTTGTGCTTTGTCTGGCAAAACCGATCCTCATCCGGCGCGGTTTCCCGCCCAGATTGCTCAACGGGCTGCGACAGGCACGCGCTACCATGTATAAAAGTAGCGCCATCGTTTTGTTGCAGAAGTACCTTATGGACACACCGATTCGGGCGGCTCAATCTCCTTACTATGGAGATGCTTACTATCGCACGCCACCCCCAGACCTACCCTCCTTGCTCCTCAAAGAGCGCATTGTCTATCTAGGTTTACCCCTATTTTCTGACGACGACACCAAACGTAGAGTGGGCGTAGATGTCACCGAACTGATCATCGCTCAACTGCTGTATTTGGAATTTGACAACCCCGAAAAACCGATTTCCTTTTATATCAACTCCACCGGAACGTCCTGGTATGGCGGCGAAGCGATTGGCTTTGAAACGGAAGCCTTTGCGATCTGCGATACCCTCAGCTATATCAAACCCCCCGTTCATACCATTTGCATCGGTCAAGCAATGGGAACGGCGGCGATGATCCTCTCAGCCGGGACAAAAGGATGCCGCGCGAGTTTACCTCATGCCACTATCGTTCTCAACCAATCGCGCACGGGCGCAAGAGGTCAAGCGACCGATATTCAAATCCGCGCGAAGGAAGTGCTGGATAATAAAGCAACGATGCTGGAAATTTTATCGAGAAATACGGGACAACCGCCCGATAAAATTGCCAAAGACACCGATCGGATGCTTTACATGAGTCCCTACGACGCCGTGGAATACGGCTTAATTGACCGCGTTCTCGAAAGTACCAAAGACTTGCCGAAGCCTTTACCCGCAGCGTTTAGCTAAGAGGCTGAATGGGCTTCCTTGAGCTTTAAGGATGGTCGATGAACCAACAATCCTCGCCATTGGAGAGGAGCGTTAACCTGTTTTTTCGTATTCAAGAAGAGTAGAGTTCTTATGCCTATTGGTGTTCCTAGCGTTCCTTATCGCCTGCCAGGGAGTCCCTACGAACGGTGGATCGATATTTACACTCGCCTCAGCCAAGAAAGAATTATCTTTCTCGGTCAAGAGGTGACGGACTCTTTGGCGAATAATATTGTGGCGGTGATGCTCTATCTGGATTCTGACGATCCAGGTAAGCCGATTTACCTTTACATTAATTCTCCGGGTGGATCGGTGACGGCAGGTATGGCGATTTACGATACCATGCAGCACATTAAATCGGACGTGATTACGATTTGTGTGGGTTTGGCGGCTTCGATGGGGGCGTTTCTGCTGACAGCCGGAACGCCGGGTAAGCGGTTAGCGCTGCCCCATTCTCGGATTATGATTCACCAACCTTTAGGGGGGGTGGGACGCCGACAAGCGACGGATATTGAGATTGAAGCCAAGCAGATTCTCAAAACCCGCCAACAGCTTAATGAGTTGATGGCTAAACATACGGGTCAAAGTGTTGACAAGATCCAAAAGGATACCGATCGCGACTACTTTATGTCAGCAGCGGAAGCCAAAGAGTATGGCCTGATCGACCGGGTGATTGAAGAAAGACCGGCTTAGAGATAGGGGATCGGGGAAAACCGCTTTCCCCCCGCTGTCTTTGGTCTGGCTTGTCAGGATCTCCTGGATTCCACGGTTTGAATTAAGTTAGAGTGATGGCAGAATCTAAGTAATTCTGCCATTTTTCATAGTTGATGAACATTGCAGATTGCTATCGTCTTCTAGAACTGCCTGAAGGCGCTTCTTTGGCAAGGGTGAAAACGGCTTACCGGCGTTTGGCGCGGCGGTACCATCCTGATATGAATTCTGGCGATCGCCAAGCGAAGGACAAGTTCATTGAGCTAACGGCAGCTTACAAGCAGTTGTTAAGCGTTGCGCCTGTGGAAAGCGAGGAGGAACAAGCCGCGCCAGCAGAACCCGCACCCGCGCCAACGCCTGCTAGAACCCCCACTCCGGTGAAGGTGACGCGCAAGTCTCCTAGAATTGAGTTTGTGACGCCGCTATCGGAGACGGAGCAGCAGTTAAAGGATATCTCTTATCAACAATTACAGCGATTGCTGAAGCAGCGCAAGTTTCCCAGAGCGATCGCCCTGGTTGAGGCATTGGCTCACCGCATTCCCCAAGATCCGGAGGTGCGACAATGGCAAGCGATCGCCTATCAGCGCTGGGGACGCCAACTGGTGAAAGAAAAACAGGTGGAAAAAGCCGCAGTTACCTCAAAAAAGCCTTGAAAACAGACCCGCACAATCGGTCTTTATGGGCTGAAGTCGAACGAGATTTTCAGAATTTAGAGAAGATTTATTAGGCACATACTCCATTAAGCTCAAATTGTCAAGCGTAAGGCTTGCGTATGCTGAAACAAGAGCGGAGTAAACGGGGAAGTCAATATTTCCTAGGGATTGGCCGCTTGCACGCCGGGATTCGCTCTGTTTAGAGGGGAAAAACCGAGCGTGCTAACCGTATTAATACTGAAAATTTTCCTAGAGAGTCGCGTAATCATCCCCTAGAGATCCTCAAAAAGATCGTGTTACAAAGAATATACGCCCAGCCCGCCAGGTTCTTGATTAAGAACTCATTGTCCTAGAAGAAATCCAACAACTCGATCAGATTTGAGGCGATCGACCCCTACAGAGAGATCGCGCCGAATTCCGCGAGCGATGTTTCTAACGTTCGCGTCGAACGCTTAGGAGTTATCCCCCCCCTATGAACTTACTGCGATCGCTAAAACCCGCAACGCTCTATCAATGGCTCAAACGCCTTCAGCAACCCTCCAAACGCGCTCAACTCTTACAACAGCGCAACTTAGAACTCGAACATCAAATGCAACAGCGTACCGAACAACTGCACAAAGCGCTGATTGAGGTGAAACGACAAGCCAAACAAGCCGAACTGATTAACCAAATCGTTCAAGCCATGCGGGGGACGCTCGTTTTAGACGAAATCCTGCAAACCACCGTCAATCAACTGCACGAAGTTCTGAACGTTAGCCGTTGCTTAATTTTCCGGCCCGATGCGACTGAGCAATTCGCCATTCGCTATGTTTCTGAAGCCACCTCAGAAGGGACAAGTTTAATTGGCCTGTGCTGCGAGTTCGATCGCTACTATCGCGCCGAGTTAGCACAAGGGAACGCCCTCTTTTTTTCCGGAATTGACCATTGCGTTGCCCCGGAAGTTCGCGAAGCAGTGCGAGGGTCTAACATTCGGGCGATTGTAATTGTGCCTTTGATCTATCAGAGCGATTACATTGGCGGGATTAGCCTGCATCAATGCGATCGCGAACGAGAGTGGACAACTGACGAGATTGCCTTTATCAAAGCGATCGCCGATCGTTGCGCGATCGCCATTCACCAAGCCGAACTCTACCAACAGTTGCAAATTGAACTGCAAGAACGCCAAAAAGCTGAAGCCACCTTGCAAAAACTCAATGACGCCTTGGAACTGAAAGTTCAAGAACGGACGCAAATGTTACAGTGCGTCGTGCAACAACTCAGCCAAGAAAATGCCGAACGCCAGCGCACAGAAAAGGCATTGCAGCACAGCCAAGTTCAACTCCAAGCCATTCTCGATAACTCCCCGACCTTTATTTATGTCTACGATCTGCAAAACCGCTACATCCTTGTCAATTATCAGCTTGAGAAGCTTTTAAAACGCCCCAAAAAAGAACTCATCGGTCGCCATCTCAATGAATGTTGGCCGCCAGAGATTGCGGATTTATTTGCTGACAACAACCGCCAAGTTCTAGAAACGGGAAGCGCCATCCAAGCTGAAGAAGTCGCCCCCCACGCGGATGGACTGCATACCTATGTGACGGTGAAATTTCCCCTAAAAGACGAGCAAGGAAACATTTATGCAGTTTGTGGTATTTCCACCGATATCACCGATC
Source organism: Geitlerinema calcuttense NRMC-F 0142 (assembly GCF_030285425.1). Taxonomy (NCBI): domain Bacteria; kingdom Bacillati; phylum Cyanobacteriota; class Cyanophyceae; order Geitlerinematales; family Geitlerinemataceae; genus Geitlerinema; species Geitlerinema calcuttense. The sequence continues at coordinate 33,295 of NZ_JASVEJ010000003.1, forward strand.
GCAAGCGGATTGAAGCGGCGTTGCAAGAAAGCGAGGCTAAATTCCACAACCTTGTCGCGAACGTACCGGGCATGATTTATCAGTTTGTGATGCATCCCGATGGTTCTCAGGGGCTTTCCTACGCAAGTCCAAGTTGTCGGCAAATCTGGGAACTCGAACCCGAACAGATGTGTGCGGATATTCAAACCAGCCTTGAGATGATTTATCCCGATGACCGGGTGATATTAGAACAATCTACAGCAATTTCGGCCCAAACCTTACAACCGTGGCAGTGGGAGGGACGAATTCAGACGCCTTCGGGTCGTTTAAAGTGGCTGCAAGGGATTGCTCGCCCCCAGAAACAAGCCAATGGGGATATTGTCTGGGATGGGTTGTTTATTGAGACTAGCGATCGCAAACAGGCAGAAGCCGCGCTTTTAAATACAGAGTTTCGCCTGGGAATTGCCCTAAAAGCCGCTCAGATGGGAACTTGGGACTGGAATTTTAAGAGCGATCGCGTAATCTGTTCCAAGCAAACCGATTTAATTTTTGGTTTTGCGTCCGGCGATCCTGCTAGAACCTATGAAGACTATCGCGATCGCATCCATCCTGAAGACCAACCGCTATTCGATCGCGCCATTGACAATAGCCGCGAACAAGGAATTCCCATCGATATAGAATATCGCGTTGTCCTGCCGGATGGTTCTATCCGTTGGGTTGCCGGAAAAGGAGATACGCTCCATATCTCCACGGGAGAGCTAGTCGCAATGAGCGGTGTTGTGATGGATATTACGGAACGCAAACGCTCGGAAACCGCATTGCGCGATAGCGAGTTTAAGCTCCGTACCATTGTGGAAAATAGCAACGATGCGATCTTTTTGAAAGATTATCAAGGCCGTTATTTATTTATCAATTCGATGGGCGCTCAGTTCTTAGGACGGACTGTGGCAGAGATTTTGGGGAAAAAGGATGAAGACTTTTTCTCTTTTGAAAGCGCTCAATATATTTGGCAACTCGATCGAGCAGTCATGGAGGGTGGAAAACCGTGGACGGGTGAAGAGCAAGGGGAAGCGAATGGCAATCGCTATACTTTTTTGTCTACTAAAGCCCCCTATGTTTCAGCACAGGGCGAACTCCTCGGTTTAATTGGGGTCTGTCGCGATATCACCCAACAGAAGCAAGCTGAAGAAACGCTGAAACGACAGTTTGCAGCCGTAGAAGCGGCGGGAGATGGGATTGCGATCGTGAGTTTGGCGGGGGATTATATCTATCTTAATCAATCCCACGCCAAAATCTTTGGCTACGAAAGAACTGAGGAACTCATCGGTCAGAGTTGGACAATTTTATACTGTTCAGACGAAATTGAGCGCATCTGTCAAGAGGCTTTACCAATTGTTTTCCAGACGGGCAAATGGCAGGGAGAAGCAGTTGCCAAACGGCGCGATGGAACGATGTTTGCTGAAGAATTATCGCTAACGTTGGTGGAGAATAATGCTTTGGTATGTGTCTGTCGCGATATTACCGAACGCAAGCAGACGGAAGAGAGGCTGGTGCTGAGAGATAGAGCGATCGCGGCGAGCAATAATGGGATTATCATCTCGGATGCCACGCATCCTAATAACCCCGTCATTTATGTTAATAAAGCTTTTGAAAATATGACGGGATATACCCAAGCCGATGTCTTAGGTAAAAACTGTCGATTTCTGCAAGGTAAAGATAAAAAACAGCCCAGTTTGGAAATCTTACGCAATGCTATTCGCCAAGGAACAGCCTGTACAGTCACCTTGCGTAATTACCGTAAAGATGGAAGTTACTTTTGGAATGAATTGAATCTTTCTCCAATTTATGACAGTTTAGGCAAACTGACTCACTTTATTGGCATTCAATCGGATATTACCGAGCGCAAACAAGCGGAAGAAGATTTACAATTTACAACTTCTCGTCTCTCTACTTTGATTGAAAATCTTCAACTTGGAGTTCTGGTTAAAGATGAGGGCAAACGAGTGGTGATGATTAATCAGAAGTTTTGCGATATCTTTAATATTCCAATTGCTCCAGGTGCGTTAATTGGCGCTGATTTTTCAGACCTTGCTGAAACTTATCAACACCTGTTTGCTCGCCCTGAAGAGTTTATTCGCAGTCATAACCGTGCGAATCAAAACAGAAAGATTATCAGCAATGAAGAAATCGAAATGCGGGATGGGCGAATCTTAGAGCGAGATTATGTACCGATCTATGTTTTAGGAGAATATAGCGGTAATTTGTGGATGTACCGCGATATTACCCAGCGCAAGCAAGTCGAAAATGAAATAAAGTCTTCTCTTCAAGAAAAAGAGGTTTTACTTAAGGAGATTCATCATCGAGTCAAGAATAATTTGCAAGTTATTTCCAGCTTGCTCAGACTCCAATCAGAATATATTAAGGATGAAGAAACTTTAGCGATATTTACAGAAAGCTACAACCGAGTTCAGTCAATGGCATTAATTCATGAAAAGCTCTACCAGTCTTCTGGGCTATCTAAAATTGATGCTGCGGAATATATTCAGGATTTAACTAAAAATCTTTTCCGTTCTTATGATATTTCGATGGGCTGCATTCAACTCAAACTCAATGTTCAATCTATTCAGCTTGATGTCGATACGGCAATTCCTTGCGGGTTAATTATCAACGAACTCATCTCGAATTCTATTAAATATGGCTTCGTCGGCAGAACTCAAGGAGAAATTTACATTGACTTATTACAAGGCAATGATAGCCAAGTAATTTTAAGGATTGGTGACAATGGAATTGGGTTGCCTTCAGATTTTGATATTCAAGAAGTAGACTCTTTAGGTTTGCAGCTAGTTGCTGGTTTGACTGAGCAGATTCACGGAGAAATTGAGATTGAATCCACTCAGGAAGGAACTTCATTTTTTATTCGTTTTATTAACAAGGTAGAACAATTATGTGCGTTAGGATATTAGTCGTTGAAGATGAAGTAATTGTCGGAATGGACATCAAAAATAGCCTCAAAAAGTTAGGCTATAAAGTGATTGGAGTGGTTCCTACCGGAGAACAAGCCATTGAAAAAGCAAAAGCTGAAAGTCCAGACTTGATTTTAATGGACATCATGCTTCAAGGTTCTATTGATGGCATTCAAGCAGCCGAAGAAATTACCAAGCACTTAAATCTGCCCATTGTCTTCCTAACGGCTCATACAGATAAGAATACGCTGCAAAGAGCTAAAGATATTTATCCCTTTGGTTATATTGTAAAACCGTTTCAAGAAAAGGATTTATATACGACCCTTGAAATTGCCTTAGCACGCTGTAAAGCAGAAACAGAAATTCGCAAGGCACTCGCGAAAGAAAAAGAACTTAGCGAACTAAAATCGCGCTTTGTATCAATGGTTTCCCATGAATTTAGAACCCCCATGTCTACCATTTTGTTCTCTTCCGATCTGCTTAAAATGTATCAAGACCAGTGGACAATTGAGAAAAAGACAACCCACATTAATCGCATTCAAACTTCTATTAAACGCATGATTGAAATGTTGGATAATGTGCTATTAATTGGTCAGGTGGAATCGCAAAATATGCGAATTGAGAATAGTCCGCTAGATTTGAAGAGTTTTTGCCAAGAATTAATTGAAGATATTCAAGTTGCCGACCGCTATCAGCACCCCATTCTCCTTGATTTACAAGAAGCGTGTAATTTCGTTGAGGTAGATTCTAAAATTTTGCGCTATATTCTAGAAAATTTGCTTTCTAATGCCGTCAAGTATTCTCCTGAAAACAGCGAGGTTTACTTAGGGGTTCGCTGTCAAGATTGCCAAATCTGCTTACAAGTTAAGGATGCAGGAATTGGTATTCCTTTAAGCGATCGCCAACGCTTGTTTGAGTCTTTTTATCGCGCCACCAACGTCGGTACCATTACCGGAACGGGTTTAGGACTGGCAATTGTTAAGCGTTCGGTAGAGTTATATGGAGGTCAAATTGAGGTGCAAAGCGAGTTGGGAGAAGGGACGAGCTTTACGGTTGTTCTTCCTCTCAGTTAGCAGTAATTCTATTAAAGTCAAAAGAGGAATCCCTCTGAAATCTTGCACGATGCTCAGTTAACCTGAAAAATGCCTAAATTCGTTCAAAAACTCCTTTCTGAGTTCTCTAAAGAGGAGTTAAGCTGTGAGATAGGTTAATGCAACCGTTGCAAAATCTCAGAACGACTCAACGCCTAGGTGAGGAAGCATCATGATCGACTCTGCCAAGCTTAAAATTCTAGTGATTGAAGACGAAGAACTGGTACGAGAAAATCTGTTAGAAATCCTAGAGGTTAACAAGTTTGAAGCGATTGCGGCCATCAACGGTCAAGAAGGACTGCAAAAAGCCCAGGAAAATTTACCAGACTTAATTATTTGTGACATTATGATGCCCGATCTCGATGGCTATACCGTCTTGACTGAATTACAAAAAGATCCGCTGACTGAAATGATTCCCTTTATTTTCCTAACGGCGAAAACCGAACGCGACGATCAGCGTTTAGCAATGGAATTGGGGGCGGACGATTATATTACGAAACCCTGTACGGTGACAGAACTGCTGAGTGCGATCGCCATCCGCCTTAAAAAACACGCCGCCTACACCCAACATCACCAACAAGCACACAGTAAAGCCAGAGGCTTACAGCAAAGAGTGCGAGAACTCCAACAAATTAGTCACAGCCAGGAAGACCTATTGCACAAAATTTCCCAAGAGTTACGCGATCCCTTATCGAACATCACAATGGCGATCCAAATGCTGAAATTAGCGCCTACCCCCCAAGCTCGCCAGCGCTATTTAACCATTTTGCAACAAGAGTGCGATCGCGAAATTGCCATTATCAACCAACTGTCCAATCTGCAAGATTTTCTCAACCCAGAAAATCTCAAACTATTGCAGCGCTTAAATTCAACTCCGCCTCAATAACTCCAATCTCTTCCCCCGTTGCCATCACTCTTCACTCTGGTAAAAGTTTATGCAAAAAATTTTAGTCATCGAAGACGAATTTGAAATCCGCGAAAATATTACAGAACTGCTCCACGCCCAAAATTTTCAAGTCATCGCTGTGGAAAATGGGATTAAAGGCATTACCGCCGCTCAAACCCATATCCCCGACTTAATTATTTGCGATATTTCCATGCCAGAGTTAGATGGCTATCGCGTTTTAGAAGCCTTGCGACACGAACCCATAACGGCGAGCATTCCCTTTATTTTCCTAACGGCTTTTGTCGAGAAAAGTAACACCCGTAAGGGGATGGAACTGGGTGCAGACGATTATTTAACCAAGCCTTGCACGCCAGGGGAACTGCTGAGTGCGATCGCCACTCGTCTCGCAAAACAAGCTACCCGCGATCGCCAGCAATCGGAAAAACTCGAAGAACTGCGACAAAGCATCATTCTCTCTCTTCCCCACGAGTTAAGAACGCCCCTCAATGGCATCTTAGCCTCTTCAGAGCTGCTGTTAATGCACTTTGACCAGCCAGAAGATGCAGATACTCGCGAAATGATCGAACTGATCAACATCTCTGGAAAGCGCCTCTATCGGCTGATTCAGAACTTTCTGCTCTATGCCGAATTAGAACTGATTGCAGCCTCTCCCGAACAAATCAAGGCGCTACAGGCTCATTCTACCCCTTGTGCTGAGGCTCTCGTCACCGAGAAAGCCGTTTACCAAGCCCAACAGGTACACCGCCAACCCGACTTAGAGTTAGAACTCGAAGACGCCTATCTTCAGATTTCTCCCACCCGCTTGATGAAAATCGTCGATGAGTTAGTGGATAATGCCTTTAAATTCTCAGTTCCCGGAACGCCTGTGAAAGTCGCGTGTCAAGTCAGCCAGGGGATATTCACCTTGTCAGTCAGCGACAAAGGACGCGGCATGAAACCCGAACAACTGATGCAAATTGGCGCTCACATGCAGTTCGATCGCAAACTCTACGAACAGCAAGGATCGGGATTGGGGTTAGCCATTGCCAAGCGCCTCGCCGAACTCCACGGTGGCAGTCTATCGATTGAGAGCGTGCCCGCAGAGCAAACCACCGTTACTGTTAAGCTCCCTTTGGCTCCTGAGTAATCAAGCAAAACCCTGAACGAGGTTTCAAGGGTCTGAGTGCCAGGAGCCGGACTTGAACCGGCGACACGAGGATTTTCAGTCCTCTGCTCTACCGACTGAGCTATCCCGGCAGGCGCGTTTTTTAGCGCTTAACTAAGCTAACACTTCTACTAGGTTTTGACAAGTCTTTTTTCAAAAAAGGGTAAAAAGACAGAAGACGCCCTTCCTTTTACCCTAATTTCAGGCTAATCGACGGGGCGCAGGCGCGTCATTTTTAAGTTAAAGGTGCCCCCGCGCGTTTCTCCAAAAGCTCGAACCCGGACGATATACGTGCCAGTCTGGGTAATGCGAGCGAATAGGAGAGAATTGGTTGTCCCATCCGGGCCATCATCATTTTCTGCAATGGTAGAGCCATCCGCCGCCAACAGAGTGAGGATGGTATCAAATTGCTCGGAGGTCAGATCGAAAACAACTTGATCGCCTTCGTTGAGTTCCACGATATAGTCTCTGGCAAACCCTCCTTGTCCGGTGGGGATATCATCGCGCGAGAGGGTATCGGTAATCTCGTTGTTGGGGGGTAAGGGTTTGGGGTTATAAATTCGCGGTTGAGCAACCGCAGTCGCCGCATTGAACAATACCGTTGCCAATAAGGCAGGGATAACCCAGACCCGATGAAATCGGACAGTCAACTTATGTATCACTAGCACAAATGTACCTCAGTATAATTATCAGCCGATGCGATCGCCCTCGGTCGGCACATCAAACTCGACATCTCCGACGCCTAACTCATGGGTTAGGTTGCTAGAGCAACAGGTGCGATCGCTATTTCTAAAGAACCGTTGCCAATTCCGGGATAGCTGCATTTTTCGGCTACAAGTATTGAAGATAACAAACCACTGTAGCTCATAGAATGAGCAGTGTCTGGAAGGAAGGCAAAAAAAGATGAAACGTCGCAAACTTCTAACGTATAGTGCGATCGCGGCGGGAAGTGCTGCTACGCTAGGTGCGTGTACTGCACAGTCAACCCAAAGCGGACAAAACCTCGAACAACCCACAGTCCGCTGGCGGATGGCGACGAGTTGGCCAAAGTCTCTCGATACCATTTTTGGTGGGGCCGAAACCATTTGTCAGCGCGTCAGCGAGATGACTTACGGACGGTTTACCATCACCCCCTTTGCAGCCGGTGAAATTGTACCGGGGTTAGAAGTCCTCGATGCTGTCCAGCAGGGTACGGTTGAATGCAGCCATACAGCTAGTTACTATTTTGTCGGGAAAAATCCCGCTTTGGGGTTTGGGACGACGGTTCCCTTTGGTTTAACCGCTCAACAGCAAAACTCCTGGCTGTATCATGGCAATGGCTTAGACGCCCTCAATAAACTTTATGCTGATTTTAATGTGGTGAGTCTTCCGGCGGGAAATACCGGAACGCAGATGGGAGGCTGGTTTAAACGCAGAATTCAATCGGTTTCTGACTTAAACGGCTTAAAGATGCGAATTCCTGGCTTAGGCGGACAAGTGATGAGTCGCTTAGGGGTGAACGTCCAAGTGCTTCCCGGTGGCGAAATCTTCTTAGCTTTGGAACGGGGGGCGATTGATGCGGCAGAATGGGTGGGGCCGTATGATGATGAAAAGCTGGGTTTAAATAAGGCGGCGCAATACTACTATTATCCCGGCTGGTGGGAACCCGGAGCGACCCTAGAAGTGCAAGTCAACCGCAGCGCTTGGGATAAACTCCCCAAGGAATACCAACAGGTGTTTAAGACGGCTACCTATGAGGCGAATATGAGTATGCTGGCCCAGTATGATGCTAAGAATGGGGAAGCCTTGAAGCGGTTGGTGGATAGTGGCACCCAGTTAGCAGCTTATTCGCCGGAAATTATGCAAGCCGCGCAAAAAGCCACGTTTGAATTATACGAGGAGAGTGCGGCTAAGGATGGTACCTTCCGGGAGGTGTACGAACAGTGGAAGGCGTTTCGCCAACAGGTGTACGGTTGGGATCAGATTAATCAGTTGATTTTTGCCAATTTTGCGATCGCGAACGGTCAGCAAACCTAAATTCTAGAATAAGCGGCGAGGGACAGTTTCGCGAAATCTACGAAAGTTGAGGGCGACTGTCTCCTCTCCGTTCATGGCTTTGTAGAGGAGGTTGACGGTGCTGAGAATTTCTTCGGAGGTGCGATCGCTCTCGCCTGCCACAATAATAGTCGCTTGGGTGAATTTGGGATCGAGAGGGGTACAATCGATGACGGCTTTAATACCCGGTAGATAGCCTGTCGCCGAGCTAAACTGCGGAGGTAAGGTTCTAAACCCTTTTCTTTCTAAGACGGTCTGGGCGTAGCTGGCGCAGCGTTCTAAGCTGGTATTGAGTTGTAGGTGTTCGTATTGCAATTCAGGGTAAGCCTTGACTGGCGCGCCCAGCCACAGAAGACTAATCCCAATGGTAGCTGCGATCGCCTGATAAACTGTTTTGACTCTTCTTTTCATCGTAAACGCTCGCTGTTATATGGACTAACGGAAAAGTTGAGCGCAGTCTTAACCCTTTAAAGTCGAATCTTTTTCCGAAATGTTCCCGTATTCGCGATCGGGCAATTCTGGTACCCTAGCAGTTACGGTTCCAGGGGGGTAGAGATGCATGGGAGTGCAACTGGTAGCAGGCGAACGGTTTAATCTCATTCAAGCGTCTCCGGGTTTACAGAAAATTGCGATCGCGCTAGGTTGGAATGTGCCGAGCCAGTACGAGATGGATGTCTCGGCGTTTATGTTGGGGGAAGATGGAAAACTCCCAAACGAGCAGTATTTTGTGTTTTATAATAATGTGCGATCGCCCGATGGTTCTCTCCGACACGCCAATGGAACCAGCACCGGAAAAATTCTCGGCGATGATGAAACACTCTATCTCAATTTCGCCAAACTCGATCCAGCTATTCAAGAAATTGTCTTTATTGTCACCATCCACGACGCTGAGGAAAGAAAGCAAAGTTTCGGCGATATCAAAACTGCGTTTATTCGCCTAGAAGATGTCGATACGGGCAGCGAACTGGCACGTTACAATCTTCAGGAGCCTTTAACCCAAGAAACCGCTTTAGAATTCGGTCGTCTCTATCTCAAAAACGGAGAATGGCGCTTTCAAGCTGTCGGACAAGGTTACAGTTCGGGTTTGCAAGCCTTTGTAGATCGATACTATCCCGAATCCTCAACTTTACCCAATTCTCAACCCACTTTAACCGAAGACGCCCAAGTCATTCAACAATTCATCGAACGGGTTGAAAATTCCTCCCAAGATACTCCCCAAGCGGATAATTTATCTTCAAACAGCGATAACTTAGAACCCGAAGCCTCTCAACCTCTCGCTATCACTGCTGAAGAGTTATTAGAACGCTACAAAGCAGGAGAAAGAGATTTTAGTGGTCTGAATTTGAGAGAAATTATATTATCAGATTGTGACTTGTCTAATTGTAACCTCAGTCATGCCAATCTAGAAGGAGCAACCTTAAATAAAGTTAACTTTTCACGCTGTAATTTAACTGAAGCAAATTTTGGTCGTGCAATTTTTTGTCAAAATCAATTTTATTATAGTAATTTGAGTGGAGCTAACTTAACAAGCGCAGATCTGAATAGGGCAAGATTTGAAGGTACTAATTTAACTCGCGCTAACTTCAGACAAGCAAATTTAACTGAATCTTATTTTAATCAAGAAGTTAAGCTAGATAAATCAGATATGAGTGAAGCTAATCTGACTAAAGCTTGCTTAACTGGAACTACACTATCTCAAGTTAAATTGAATAAGGCTAATTTAAGTGATGCCAGATTACTAGACGCAAATCTAGAAAATGCTGATTTGAAAGATGTGAAAATAGACGGCGCAATTTGCAATACAAAGACTAAATTTCCTGCAACTTTTATTAGCAATCGTTATTTTGTGCTTTCTCCCAATGCCCAATTGAGTAATATCAACTTATCAGGATGGAGTCTTTATGGAATTAAACTAACTGGCGCAATATTAAAGAATGCCAACTTAATCAAGGCAAACTTGGAAAGTTCTGATTTGACTCAAGCAGAACTACAAGGAGCTAATTTAAGTAAAGTAAATCTTAATTATGCAAAATTATTACAAGCCAACTTAAGATCGGCCAACTTAAGCGAAAGCAGTTTACTTAAAGCTAACTTGACGGCAGCAAATCTTACTTCAGTAAACTTTATGCAAGCTAGCTTAGAGTATGCGAATTTTGCCGCAGCGAATTTGGAATATGCAAACTTAACAAATGCAAAATTAGAAGGCGCAAGCTTTAAAGGAGCAATTCTGAATAATGTTAATTTTGTAGGTGTCAACCTCCACAAATTGAACTTTAGTGGTGCAAACCTAAGTTATGCAAACCTTTGTGGAGCAAATTTATATGAAACTAACTTAAATAGTGCTAACTTAACTTCAACAGATTTGCGGGGTGCAAATTTGTCGAAAGCTAATTTAGAAAAAGCTAACTTAAAAGGAGCAAGATTAGAGGGCGCTATTTTAGAGGGTGCAAACTTGACTGGGGCTATTATGCCGGATGGGACAACGCATGAGTAGATGTGGATAGCAGGAAATTATTGCGTTATTGTATAGCGCTTGCAAAGAAACCGGGTTTCTGGCTGCGAGGGGGTGAAAAACGAAACGATAATCTTTTAAAGAAACCGGGTTTCTGGCTGCGGCTTGGTGCGATCGCATCGAGCAAGCCAGGGGTTAAAACCCCTGTCTAATAGCTAAAGTCAGTTAAAACTGACTAATCCGAAAACGAGTTATAAAGTAGCAAGATTTCTCGCCTAGAAAATATTGCATGAGCCTATAAAATTCTAGTCCTCTTTAGAGGACTTGAGCTATCAGCAAGGGACTTGAGTCCCTTGTGTTAGTCGCGGTTAAAACTGTAGATCGTTTGAGTTTCTAGGGTACCGACAATAGAAGAGGGTTGCTGAGAGAGAGGGAAGGTTTGACGATCGAGTTGTACCTGTAAACCCGTTAGCGGATCGAGGCCAGAAGAAACGAGAAATTCTAGGCGTTGAACTTGGGGCCAAGAAGCGAGTTCATCTAGGATAGAAGCGATCGCACTCAGGTAAGGATGTTCCGGATGTTGATACCAGTCCGTCGCCGCCGCCTGGGGTTGGTCTAAGCCTAAATGGATGATAATCGCAGGACGACTAAACAGCGCGATCGCCACAGGTCTGGCTTCCTCTTGTAACACCAAATCCTGCATCCGCACCAGATGGCGCAACTTCTCCAAGCGATTGTAACGCTCCGTCACCCCCAAATTCTCATCTTGCCAGCGAATCGCCACCGTCAGTAGATAGGTTTGCAAGAGGAGATGACCGAGTTTTTCGGCTTTCGTCGCCAAATACACCGCATTGTAATCCGTCGCCTCAATTAACAGCGGTACCCGATCGACCATTTCCAAGCCGTAACCCTTCAAACCCGCAATTTTACGCGGATTATTGGTAATCAGACAAATCTTTTTGACGCCTAAATCATTGAGAATTTGCGCCCCTACCCCATAGTTGCGTAAATCGGCAGGAAACCCTAACTTTTCATTGGCTTCCACCGTATCCAAGCCCATATCTTGCAAAGAATAGGCTTTCAGCTTATTAATTAAACCGATACCCCGTCCTTCTTGACGCAGATAGACCACTACCCCGTGGCCCGCGTGTTCGATCATCTTCATCGCCGCCTGAAGTTGCATCCGACAGTCGCAGCGCAAAGAACCCAATGCATCCCCCGTCAAGCATTCCGAATGGACGCGCACCATCACCACCTGGTCTTTAAATGCGGCTGGATCGCCCTTGACAATGGCAATGTGATCCGAGTTATCCAACAGATTCCGGTAGGCGTAAATCTGAAAATGACCGAACTGGGAGGGCAAATTAGCAACCGTCTCCCGACGCACAAACCGTTCGTGTTGCAGGCGGTAGCTAATTAAATCGGCAATACTAATAATCTTCAGATTGTGATGTTTGGCGTATTCCAACAATTGCGGTAAACGCGCCATCGACCCATCGGGGTTTTGAATCTCGCAAATCACCCCACCGGGGTACAATCCCGCTAAACAGGCGAGGTCTACGGCCGCTTCCGTATGGCCGGCCCGCTTGAGGACGCCCCCTGCGCGCGATCGCAACGGGAAAATATGCCCAGGACGCCGTAAATCGGTGGGTCGCGTCGCCGGGTTAATCGCCACCTGAATCGTTTTTGCCCGATCCTCAGCCGAAATCCCGGTACTGACGCCCAATTGCGGCGAAGCGTCAATACTCACCGTAAACGCGGTTTGGTTGCTATCGGTGTTATTGCTGACCATCAACGGTAAGTCTAATTCATCGAGGCGATCGCCTGTTAAGGCCAAACAAATTAAACCCCGCGCTTCCACCGCCATAAAGTTAATCGTATCGGGCGTTGCAAACTGGGCGGCGCAGATGAGATCCCCTTCATTTTCGCGGTTCTCATCATCGACCACCACAATCACCCGTCCGGCTTTTAAATCAGCCAGGGCTTCATCAATTGAATTAAACAATCCATCGGTCGTCATGGTCTATCGTGTATCTTGTGTGAGTCGTACCCAGTGGGAAAGCCGCTAAAGGCTGAAATGGATCGGTGCCAATCGAGAAGCAGTTCAGTTAGCACTCGTTTTGAATTTTCGATTATGGCATTTCAATTCCCCATTCCCAATTTTGGTACTAAAATGCAGCAAACGTTAACCATATTTCTTCAGAGATTTGTTTTAAAGGTCAAGCAAGATGGGCGACACACAAGGACGAGTTCCAGTTGGGATTATTGGCGCATCAGGTTATGGCGGCGTACAACTCGTCCGACTCCTGATGGATCATCCTCAGATTGAAATTGCCTATCTGGGAGGGGATAGTAGTGCCGGAAAATCTTTTAGCGATCTGTATCCGCATTTGGGTCATCGCGTCAATTTAACCATTGAACCCATCGATCTCGATGCGATCGCCTCTCGCTGTCAGGTGGTGTTTCTCTCTCTCCCCAACGGGTTAGCCTATAATATGGCCCCCAAACTTCTAGAAAAGGGTTGCAAGGTTCTAGACTTATCCGCCGATTACCGCTTTAGTAACTTAGAGACTTATAAGGCGTGGTATGGGGGCGATCGCAACGATCGAGATGTGGCGGATACTGCCGTTTATGGCTTGCCCGAACTGTATCGCGATCGCATTGCCACAGCCAACCTCGTCGGCTGTCCGGGTTGCTACCCGACCGCCAGTCTTCTGGCCCTTTCCCCGCTACTCAAGCAGGGGTTAATCGTTCCAGAAACCGCCATTGTCGATGCCAAATCCGGCACCTCTGGAGGCGGACGCGCCGCCAAAACCCATTTGCTTCTCGCCGAGGCCGATAACTCTTTCGCCGCCTACGGGGTCGCCCGTCACCGCCATACGCCCGAAATTGAACAGGTCTGTAGCGACCTTGCCGGACATGAGGTGATGGTTCAGTTCACCCCCCACCTGGTTCCGATGGTACGGGGAATTCTCGCCACCGTCTACGCCAACTTGCGCGATCCAGGGCTAGTGCGCGAGGATCTGATTACCATCTATACCGCCTTCTATCGCACGTCCCCTTGGGTGAGAATTCTCCCCGGTAGCACCTATCCCCAAACCAAATGGGCCTGTGGAACCAATCTCTGCTATATCGGGATTGAGGTCGATCCGCGTACGGATCGCGTGATTGTGATGTCAGCGATTGATAACCTCGTGAAAGGTCAAGCCGGACAAGCCATTCAATGCTTAAACCTGATGATGGGTTGGGAGGAAACCCTCGGTTTACCGCAACTGAGTTTCTATCCGTAAATTGAGAATATTGGGCAAAAGTACACACTCATCGTGCCTTTTGCCTCGATCCCTATTCGATAGAAATCGACTGCGGCCCATTCCCGTTGGTGTAATCGCTTGGGAACGGCACGGTGGTTGCAGATTCCACCTGTTGGTCTAACCAACTTTTGACGGGATCTTCGTACAGGTTCAGGCGCAGGACGCCAGAGAAAAATCCCCCGAAAAAGGCGACGGGTTCTTTGGTGAGTTCTCGAAAAATTGGGCTGAGTTCGTCTAAAAACACGCGGTTAATTTCCTTACGCTCTCTGTTTGGGATTCTAACGTTTCTGCACCCCTAGGCGCTGATACTCGATTTTAATGCAAGCGTTCATAATGGCGTTGACTCCGGCTTTGCGGGCGGTTTGGGCGGCGGCTTCGTCTTGGATGCCTAACTGCGCCCAAACGGTAGCGGCGTTAATTGCGATCGCCTCTTCTATAATCTCCGCTAAAAATTCGCTGCGGCGAAACACATTGACTAAATCTACCCTCTCTGGAATCTCCCGCAAAGACGCATAACAGGTTGCTCCCTCAATCTCGCGAATTTGGGGATTGACTGGAATCACCCGATAACCCGCTTGGCGCAAAAACTGGGCAATTTGGTAGCTAACCCTGGTGGGTTTATCCGAATGTCCCACTACTGCAATGGTTTGCGTATCCAGCAGAATTTGGCATAAAGTGCGATCGCTTACAGACATACAGCATTTTTCAGGTTCGTGAAGTACACTTTCTTCAAAGTCTCCCTTACTAAGGGGGATTTAGGGGGATCGTGCCGTATCTCATCCAATCAAAAAACGCTATAGCATTCAACCTCTCTACAAAAATCCTCCCCAATCTGGGGAGGATGTTAATTCAACACAATCGATTAATTAGGCTGTTGTTCGGGCAACATACACTTATCAGAATCGCATCCAGCAGGTCCTGCTTCCACCATTTCGCCCAAGTCATAGCGACTTAACGCTGTATGGAAATTCATCGTTGTTCGCCGCTGCTGAACCTCTTCTAACAGTTGTTCGTACTGCTGTTTGCTAATCGGTTCAAACGGCAGACGGGGGAAGGTTTGCAAGTCATCAAACCGGGCGAGTAAGGCCGCAGAAATGTAGCCTTCATCCTCTTCAATGGCCTGATAGATGCGCTGGCCTAAACCTTCCACCTCATTTTCCCGTAACTCAATGGTGGCGCTAGTGTTGTGGCGCGTATAGTGTTTTTGGACTTGCATATAAAAGTCCATTTGGGCTAAAGCTGAGAACTTGCTAATGTCAATTTCATCCGCCCCTGGTAAGTCTGCCCAAAGTACCGATACTGGAATCTCTACCAACCATTCCGAACATCTGGGATCGAAGGGATCGTTTAGCAAGTTGCCATTTTCGTCCTTATCCGATTGCGAGGGAACCACATTGTAACCGTAATCGATACAGGCGAGAGCTACCGGATCGTTTTTACGGAAGGTGACGCGGCGGATAAAGCGTTGGGCTTTGGGGGGATGCCATCCTGGGGAAGCACCCGTTAACAGCGACTTGGTACCGCTAGGCTGTACCGTCGTGCAGCGGTTGGGGCGTTTTAGCTGATGGTTGTCGCAATAATCCCACACCACCCGATGCACAATCTCGCGCCAGCGGTTCAAATAGTCCGCTTCCTGCTGTTTAAAGGCTAAACCTTGCTCGGTTTCCGGGCGGCCTTCTTCCCACCAACGCAACCATTCCACCCCAAACGCCTGTACAAAGAAGTCAAACAACCCGGTAAAGGAAACCCCCACAATCGGATCGATGGAACGGCTATATTGATAGCGCGGTTCGGTAAATTGATGATTGAGTAAAATGGCAACCGAAAGCGCCCCGGCTGTAAACGCATCTTCCTGTTCTTGCAAGTTTTTCGGATCGATTTGATTGAGGTGAATCTCAGCCAAATTACATTGACCTGTTAAGGTTCCACCAAACACCCCTTTATGGAACTCCGGCTCATTAAAGCAGAAGGTTTCATGCCTACCCGGTAGAGCTTCCACAGATTGCACAATTTGATACTTTCCTTTCGCCTGGGGTAAATGTCCTCCGGAAGTATCCAGCCGTTGACAAGGAATAGCCGCACAATCAGTAATTTGTAAATACCACAAATCCCGGTTACGCATTCCTAGATTTGTAATCTGTCCAGCCTTGGCTTGCAAATTAATAGAAGAACGAATCCCACATTTAGCCAACAACAAATAGACTCGATAGGCGCGCTCGTAATCGGACAGATAAATCCGAATCCCACCACTTTCAACTCTCGAACCATCTGCATCAGCCAACCCAGCTACAAAATGCAAAATAGATTCCCGATCCCAAGTGGCAATTTCACTAAAGGCAGGAGCCGTATTTTTGAGTAAACGGACTTGCTCTGGATCGAAATGGGTTTGAAATCCGGTATAGAGCAAACAGGGAACTTCCTTGGACTCAGTGTAATAGCGCTTTTCACCAGAAGTACGCCCTGCAATCGTTAATTCTTGGTGACGTTTTACCCCATACAACCTCAGTTGTAACTGGGGCTTACCATGCGATTTACAGAGAGAACCATCTCCCACCAGTTGCCCTAAAGTATAAGCCCAAGTGGGTTCGACAAATTTGCCATCAGTGTAAACAATTTGGAACGGTTCTGTATGCAGTTTATATTTGCTCGCTTTCAGCCGTTCGCTTAATTCTGCTGTGGTCAATTCCTCATAATCTTTGCCAAAACGATCTTTGACAAAGAAACGGTGTTTTTCCGTAACATCTAAGTAAGTACCATCGCCAAAAGAAACACGGTACAGTTGACGATTTTGCCCTGTTAGAATTGGAACAACTTGACTCCAGCGTTTACCATTCCAAACTTCTACCGTTTGCCCGACTACATCCCGAATGGGGTGCAGTCCATCGCGGGTAATGAGCAGAGTATTGCCGTCAACACAGTGAAAATCTGCGCCTAAAATTTCTCCGCAGTTGTGAGCCACAAGACCATTAGCATCAAAACGGGAAGGGCCGGGGACAGTACAATCATATACAGCTTCAAACCCATCAGATTCAATGAATTTAACCTCGGCGGTGAATCGTTCGCGATTCAAACAGCGTTGATATCCATTCAATGCAACTTGCAGTTTTTTCTGCTTGTCTGGCTGCAAGAAACCAATGACTTTTTCAAAGTAGTAGAGATTGTCATTGGCAATGACCAACTCATGTTGAGCTTTGCAAAAATATTCAGTGGGTTGACGTTCGCTATTCGGCAGAAAACGATTACCTTCCGTTCGTCGTTCTTCGTAAATCTTTGCGGCAATTCCTAAGCGTAGTAACATCCGTTGAGCAGCTTTGAGTAATGTTAAGTTACTCTGGGATAAACGGACACTAATACCTTTTTGCTGATTGCCTTGGACGCTACCATCTGCATCAAACAAGCCCCTTAAAAAGCCTTGATAAAACGCATAGCTGGCTTGTTCAATTTGGGGAGTAATTTCTTTACAACCTCGCTTTAATCCATATTTTTCAGCTAAGGTTGCCAAACCAGAAGATGCTACTTGGCTAAGATTATGAAGTGTGTGGTAATGCCCTGCCAAGTTGGTACCATGAGCAACAGTTTTTTGCAGCGTTGCTACAGCATACTCTAGCATTTCGCTCTGTGAGTCACCCCAAAAACGAAGGATTGCTTGGGGATGGTATTGAGTTTGGGCAAAAGATCCATCCCCCACTAAGCTACCGAGTAGCCATCCTTCTTCAACACTGCCGCAACCTGACCACGGCTGTAACCCTCGATGGTTGTGAATGAGGATGCGATCGCCTGCTTTTAGGTCTTTGACTTCAACCCACTCACTATACTGTTTCTTTTGGGTTTGCGCCGTCACGCGCAAGACCTGATGATTATCTGTCAGACGCAGCGAATATCCTTCTTTAGTGGTTAGTTTGACAATCGGCTTCATTCCTGTCAAAAAGAACCCGTCAGATGTTGTGGAAAAAAGTTCGCCATTGACATAGGTTCCATGCTGAATGCCAATCAGTTCTTGAACTTGGCGCGGGCCAAATTCTGTATGAACCCAAGTATCGGCTGTGACGCAAGGATTTAGACCCAAACGGCTTAAACGATGGTCTAACTCTTTTTCATCAATGTCAGGATAATGCTGTTGAATCCACTGCTTTGCCTCTCCTTTAGAATAGGCTTGCAAAAACTCTTTTTCCTGTTGAGGAGTTGTGAATAAATCGACATTAGAACGAGCAACCGCTTCCCCTGCCCATTGAATCGCCCCTTCTCCCGAATAATACTGCTTTCTCACAGCATTAATCGATTCTTCTAGGGTTGGTTTTTGATGGAAAACACGGGTATGATTTGCCATCCGCAGAGAATCGCGTTCTGGGTCAATTCGCCAGTTGCCGTTCTCATCCTGCTGCCATAAATTATCTTTTGCAGTTGCCCCTAATTCATCATGGGAGTTAAATTGACGCATCCCGGCCGATCTTCTAATATTACCGGCTACAATCGTGACAGCTGCTTCATCAATTAATAAACAGCATTCAACAGAGGTTAATTGACGACCAACGGCTTTATTTAAAAGTGCCGTACACCGCTGATAGAGTTCGGGCAATTTAACAGGGTTGGCAACGCCGCCAAAGCCTTTTAAGGGTTCGCCTGCGGGTCGAATATCGCTGAGATCGACTTTAACGTTAACTTCGCCGTTAAAGCGTTCGTCGCTGGAAAGTTCCAGTAAAGTTTGATAGGAATTTACCCAACCTTTACGGGAGTCGCCGACATGAATAATGACCGTATTGCCTGTAACTTTTACTTCCGTTTCTTCGCGGCGTTGCAGGGCGGGGGTAACGCCAACGGTATCTTGTACGCTGAGGTTTAGGCGGTTGCGAATAGCAGGAAGCTGATTAATATAACGCGGTTCGAGAACTGCACCTGTGCCGCATCCCATCATCGCTAAATCCATCAGTAAGCCAAAGGCTCGCCAGTCGCTAATATTGGTGGAGGAGCAGTTGTAAGCCCCAGAGAAGTTCTGTTGCTGTTCTACCCATTCGGTGCCGCCAACCCACAGCCAGCGCCCAGAGGAGAGGGCTTTAAGCTGGCTTTGCATCCGGTAGAGGAGGGCGGATTCTGGGGGGGTGAGTTTGCCGAGTTTGGTTAAACCGGAGACAGTGCGATCGCACACTTCTTGCCAGGTTTCGCGCTTGTCTCCAATGCGGCGGCTGTACGTGCGGTAAAACACGGGATTAGCAACAGGTGCGGCTTCAGGAAATTCACCTGTAGAAATGGCTTTTTCGAGTTCTCGAACCATAGTGAAAGTTTGTCAGCGATCTGTAGTGTTGGGAATCCAGGAAAATTTACTACATATAGCGCGAAATCTTCTCAAAATCAAGAAGAAACGCTATCTGTAGTACCTGTCTATTGAGACAATAAGTTTAACACAGACTTGAGTTGAATCTATGGTCAACTCAACTATCAGTCTGAATAAAATTTATTAATAATTAATGAGAATTTTTAGTTTGCACGCCATTTAAAAGTTGAGGTTGTTTGGGAATTTGAATAATAAATTCTGAGCCTTGTCCGGGTAATGAGACGCAGCTCAGTTGACCTCCATGAGAATCTACAATAATTGAATAGCTAATCGATAGACCTAAGCCGGTTCCCGAACCCACAGGTTTTGTAGTAAAGAAAGGATCGAAAATTCGTTTCTGAACGTCTTCAGGCATCCCTGGGCCATTATCAATAATTTGAATCTTTATATGGCGATCGTCAAGCGCTTCTGTACGAATTGTGATGATGGGATCGAAAGAGCGATCGCTCGCTTGTTTTCTAACCTCATCAATTGCATCAATGGCATTCGTTAGAATATTCATAAAAACCTGATTGAGTTGAGAGGCATAACAGGTAATTTTTGGTAATTCGCTGTACTCTCTACGGATTTCAATCTCAGTGCGATCGCCTTCTGCTCTCAGACGAGGCTGTAACAGCATCACAGTGCTATCAATTCCCGAATGAATATCAACAGGCTTCATAGAAGCTTCATCCAAGCGAGAGAAGTTTCGCAAAGATAAAATAATATTGCGAATGCGTTCTGCTCCAACTTGCATTGATTCTAAGAGATTTTGCAAGTCTTCAATCAGGAAATCTAAATCAATTCGATCGATAATCGTTTGAATTTGAGCAGAAGGTTGAGGAACTTCTTGCTGATAAGCGCGCAGCAAATTGAAGATATCTTGAATATAATTATTCGCGTGTTCAATATTGCCATAGATAAAGCTGATGGGGTTATTAATTTCGTGAGCAATACCCGCAACCATTTGTCCTAAACCGGACATTTTCTCAGTCTGAATCAGTTGAGCTTGTGTCTTTCTTAATTCCTGCAATGCTTTTGATAAGCGTTCGTTTTTATCATTTAACTCCTGCGTTCTTTGCTGCACTTTCTGCTCCATTGAAGCGTATAGCAGGGCATTTTCTAGAGAGATTGCGGTTTGGGAAGAAAGCAGGCGCAAGACTTCTAAGCGCTCTGGCGTAAACGCTCCTACAATTAAATTATTTTCTAAATAAAGTATTCCAATCAGTTGACCGTGGTTAACAATTGGCGTACATAAAATCGACTTAAGTTGCTGATTGACCACATAGGAATCGCTACTAAAACGCCCATCATTAGCCGCATGACCCAATACAACATCGGTCAGGGTTCTTTCAACATAATGAATAATGGCAATGGGCAAATCTTCCCCTGCTTCTTTTAAAGCAGAATCCCGAATAACCACTTGCTCTTGAGTAACAGAAGCTTGAGCCGCAATCTGCAATCCTTCCTCTTTAGGTAATAACAAAAATCCCTTTTGCGCTCCCGCATTTTCAATCAAGATTCTCATCAAAGATGAGAGCAACTTATCGAGAACAATTTCGCTGGATATCGCTTGAGAGGCTTTCATGACCGTCCCTAAATCTAGCACCTCAGAGCGACTTCCGGTAGAAGTATGGATGACTGAGACGATATCTTGACCGGGTAAGCGAATGGGAGAACGCGACGGACTACAAAACTGAGGATACTGCGTTTCTAACTCTTCTGTTTTGCGAATTGCTCCCCAACGTTGATAGCCAAAATAAGCATCGCGAATATGGACTTTAACATATTTGGGTTTGTTTCGCTCTACCCAAAATAAAGCTACTCTTTCATTAATCAGAGATTCATGTTGAATAAAGTCATTTTCTCTAGCGGTGGAAATTGCTTGCTCATAAAGGTCAAGAGCGGTTTCAAATTGACCTAAAGCACGCGCCACTTCTGCTTCTACAAAAAGCAACTTATGCAGAAAATTCTCTGCACTGTTTTCAGCCCAGATTTTCAGCGATTTTTGATTGCTTTCAATTTTTTCGAGATAGCGCTGTTGTTCCTCGGCGGTAGCTGTTGGATAGAGGGCTGCTAGTAGCAGAGAGTTATAAAAATTAAATTCAGTGGATACAAAGATTCCCGTAACGAATTGCAGGTTCTTTTCGATGGTTTCAACCAACTTTAGCGCCTCTTGGAATTCGCCATAAAGATAGAGAATTTGCAGTTTAAGAATCTGGTAAATACAGAGGGAATAAAAGTTTTGATTTTGTTCGCAGTTGCTTTGAAAGACTGCATCATCCAAGGTTTCTGTAGAGAAGGCGAGTTTATGCTCGGTCAGTTTGCGAAGATTGAGTAAAATGAACTCTAATCCTTGAATGGTATCTGTTGCCATTTGATTTTTTGACTTCTGGGTGAATTGCAGATACCCTGGTAACTCTGAAAGGATTTGAGATAGGTTTCTTCCTTGAAAGAAGAAGTTAGTGGCTTTGTAATTAAGGATGTATCCAGCGAATTGCAAGTCGCCAGAATCTAACCCCGCTTGGTAGCCTTCATTGTTCAGATAGTTGGATTCTTTGAGGGGTTTGAACCAGAAGTTGAGGGCATTAGCTAGGGTACTACAGACTTTACATTTTAAATCTAGCCTACGCCATTTTTCGCTCAATTTTAGCGAGACGACACCAAATTCGTAAGCCGATTTATAATCGCCAAAGATGGAGGTGAGGAGAATACCGTAGGTTCCATAGCAAGGTGCTGATTCGGGTGCATCTCCATACTTGAGGGAAAGATTTACGGCTTTCAGTGCTACTAATGTCCACAGTTCCGCGCTTCTAAAATAAGCTGAGGGGAGGAGGTTGTTGAGCAGTTTCAGCGCAATTTTGTTTTCTGGACTTGCCATTTCAGGCTTGTGATAAAGTTCAGAAATGGGCAAGTCTCCCAGGTTGCTTTTTGCCTCAGCCAATTCAGTGCCAATGGCGGCTCCGATATCGGTTTCGGGTATCTCTAAACCGAGTAAAGATAAGGCGGTTTTGGCGGCGGCGATCGCTTCTTCGCTTTTCCCTTGTAATGTATACTGAATAAGAAGCAGGTTATAGATTTCTGTTTTCTCTAAAAGAGAGTGAACTTGCTCTAAGGTGATTTGAATAAATTGTTCGGATTCTTCAAAGTTACTATTGAGATGCTCGATTTCTGCTCGTTCCTTATGCAAGGCTAAGGCTAAGTCATAGGACTCTTGCCAAATCTCTGGCCCCAAGCCTTCCATTGCGGCCGTTAGGTATTCGCGCGCCGCGACATAAGCTGTGGCATCTTTGGCTTTTTTAGCGGCTTCTAAGTTCAGCGTTGCGAGTTCTAATAATTCCCCTTTATCTTGAATTAAGCTGCGCCCAATATTCAGGTGATCGATTAATTCAAAAATCCGTTCTGAACGGTATTCAACTGGGGTACTTGCTAGCAACAAGCGTCCAATTCTCAGGTGGACAACTTTTTTGCGATCGTCATCAATTAAGGTGTAGGCGGCCTGCTGAACGCGGTCGTGCAAAAACTTATAATTGAGAATTAATAAAGGCGAATTAATGGCTTCGGCTTCCGTTGCTTCTAATTCTGAAGTGGCTTGAATTAAGCCAATTTGAATTGCGGGTAACAGGTCTTGAAAGGTTTCAAAGGATTCTTTTTCGTAGATCAAAGAAAGCGTGTTTAAGTCAAATTGATTCCCCAAACAGGCCACTAACCGCAGCACTTGTTGCGTTGCTTCCGGGAGTTTGCGGAGTTTGCGGATCATTAAGTCAACCACATTATCGGTAATGGCGATCGCCTCAATTTGAGCAATATCCCACTGCCATCGCCCAATTCCCCCTGACTGGGGGGTTGTAAAGGTTAACAGGTTCTCTTGGTAAAGTGTTTTTAAGAACTCATTGACAAAAAACGGGTTTCCCTCTGTCTTGCGAAGGGTTAACTCAGCTAGGGGTTTAATGCCTTCGCGATCGCTATGGAGGGTATCTGCGATCAATTGCGTCACTTTTTCTAGCTTTAACGGCACTAAATTAATCTGATTAACCGTAACATTCTCCTGCACTAACGAATCAATCACGATCGTTAAAGGATGGGTTGAACTCACCTCATTATCGCGATAAGCCCCAATTAAAAACAGATGCTTAATCTGGGGATCGGTGACAATTAAATCAATTAACTTCAACGTTGCAGAGTCCGCCCACTGGAGATCGTCTAAAAAGATCGCCAGGGGATGTTCCGGTTGACAAAAAACGCGAATAAAATTTTGAAAAACTTGATTAAAGCGATTTTGCGTTTCTGTAGGTCCCAGTTCTGCCACGGGCGACTGAGGACCAATAATCCACTCCACTTCGGGAATAACATCAATAATAATTTGTCCATTCGGACCGAGGGCGTGAGTCAGTTTTTGCCGCCAAGCCTCTAGTTGTGCTTCGGTTTCAGTCAGCAACAGGCGCACCAATTCTGAGAAGGCGCTGACAATTGCTGAATACGGAATGCTGCGTTGCAGTTGATCGAACTTCCCGCTGACAAAATAACCGTATTTGCGAGTAATGGGCTTATAAATTTCTTGCACTAACGCCGATTTCCCAACCCCAGAATAACCCGCCACCAGCATAATTTCGGTTGTCCCTTGGCTGACGCGTTCAAAGGCTTCTAACAGGGTTTCAACTTCGCGTTCGCGCCCGTAAAGTTTTTGGGGAATTTGAAATTTATCGGCAATATCTTGGCTGCCTAACGCAAAATCCGCAATATAACCTGTAACTTGCAGTTGATTGAGACAATTTTCTAAATCGGCTTTCAATCCATAGGCACTTTGATATCGGTCTTCGGCTGCTTTTGCCAACAGCTTCATCACAATTTCAGAGATAACTTTAGGAACGTCTGGGTTGACTAAATGCGGGGGAACCGGCTGTTTGGCAATATGACAATGGACTAATTCCATTGGATCGGTTGCCGTAAACGGGAGTTGGTGGGTTAAGATTTCATAAAACGTCACCCCTAGCGAATAAAAATCCGTGCGATAGTCTAGGGTTCGATTCATTCTTCCCGTTTGTTCGGGAGACATATACGCCAGCGTCCCTTCTAAAACCGAAGGATTGGTTAAAGTGGGAGTTTCTCGCGTCAAGATACTAGAAATACTGAAATCAATCAGCTTAACTTGTCCGGTTAAGGGGTTAACAACGACATTAGACGGATTAATATCTTTATGAATAACGTTAGCGCTATGCAATTCGCCTAAGCTTTCGGTAATTTTAATGGCGAGGGTGAGAAACCCTAAAAATGTAAACTTCTGCGAGGACATTAAAATCCTCAGCGATTCTCCCCCGAAGTCTTCTAGGATCATGGCGAGTGTATTTTGGTAATTTTGTAAGCCGTAAGCTTTTACCACGCCAGGAAGATTCAGACTGCGAGTAATTTCAAATTCCTGCTTGTAGCGAGTCAACTTTTCTGGGGGTGGATAGTCCTCGTGGAGAATCTTGAGAATCACGGGGAGATTGTCCGACTCGCGATGACCGCGATAAACTAGCGAATTAGAGCTTTCATAAATCTTCGCTAGAATCTGGTAGCCCGGAAAATCGATCATCATGATTGCTCCTACAAAGGAAAATTAGGGGAAGCTAGCCAGAACAGAGGGCTGAAGTGAAACAACCCATAAACGAGGGAGATGGGCTGTTGCCGAGTGAAACACATCCGTAGCGCGATCGCCCATCGGCACCTAGCATTAACAATCGCTTGTCCCTAAGTGCATGGCAATACTCCCTCTAGCTTATCAATTCGCTGAATGAGGCGATCGCTCTAACTGCTCCAAAATACTCATCAGTTCTCGTTCAAACACCACCTGGGCGCGATTTGTCCGTCCTCCCACATAAAAGCGATCGCCCGCTTGCAACGCCCAAATTTGAGAGTGAGACAGATAACTCATCACCACCCCCACCATCAACAACCCAAACCCCGCATAAACTACCGGAATCCCCGGATCGGCTTTAATTTGCAATCCCGTACTGCCAATGACTTCGCGGATTTTCAGCGTCACGTCATTCACCTCTAACCCCATCCCCTCGCGGAGGGTAGAAATCAGTTGACCCCGCGCATCATAAATTAACAGCATTCCCTGTAAATCTTTGGCAATCAGCGATACCCCTGCACTCAAATCTGGCTTGGTGGGAATCCAAGTCCCCCAAAGGCGGCCTTTTCCCTGGGTATCCAACTGACCCATCGGCAGTTGAAAAATCGGGCTATTATTCAGTTGCACCCGCACTGCTGCTAATCCCCAGTCGGCTTGATATAAGGTGACGCCCTGATAACGCAGGGGTTCGTTCACATGAATGGTTTTGCGCTTTACCTCGTTTCCGTCTTTGTCCAAAACCGATAAATCGGAGTAAAACTGGTCGATGGTGCCGTTGGGCGTGTAGTCAATCCAAAAGCGATTCACTTTCACCGACCAATCTGTGGGAACTTGCGAGGCGGCGTAGGGGCCCGCATCGAGGATATTGCGAATTTGGAAGGTTTCCCCGCTAGGAATCATCTCTTGGGCGACAAAACCCGTCATTGCACCGATAATGGAACCCGCCAAAATTAGCAGCATACTAGCGTGAACAATAATCGGGCCAATCCGTCCTGCAATCCCTTTGCGGGCGTAGAGGGTATCGCCTTCGCGAAAGACGCGATAGCGGTAGTTTTGCAAAAGGGTTTCTAAGGAGTCGGGAGAACCAGACGCGAGTTCTGTACTGAGGGCGAGTTTCTCAAATTGTCGCGGCTGTTTGTAAAATTGCCAGCGTCGGGCCGCTTTCAGGGCGGGGAATTGGCGGGTAAAGGTGCAGGCCGTTAAGCTGGAACCAAAGAGGATTAATAGTGCCAGAAACCACCAGGTTCGATAGACATGGTCTAGGCCTAGGGTTAAGAGGACTTTCCAACTCAGAAAGCCAAATAGGGCCGGATCTTCGGGATAGTTCGCTTGATAAAAGGCGAGGGATTGCCCTTGTTCGATGACCGTACCCGAAATGCTGAACAGCGCGATCGCCAACAGCAGGATAATGGCCAAACGCAAATCTGCTAAAACGGGTAATAACTCTTTTTTGAAATACCCTTGTGGAACTGTCCACAAGCTCGATAATTTAGACAAAAATAGGCGATTAGAAGTCATTAGAGTGCCAGATACAAACCATCACCCAACCGGGTGTCAAACAGCAGGAATCAGACGGAACAGCAGGGAGAAAACCCCAAATGCGACTAATAAGGCACCACTAACTGGAGTAATCCAGTTTGACCATTGACGCAGTTCTAGGATTTTTTTGATTGAGGCGGTGAAGGTTCCAGCCAAAATTAAGGGCGAGACATAACCTGCTGTATAGGATAACAGTAAGGCACTTCCCAACAGCGGGTCTTTGGTGGTGGAAATCCAGGCTAGCAGGGAGGCTAAAACTGGAGTGCTGCAAGGGGAAGCGACTAAGCCGAAGGTTAAACCAATCAGGTAGGATCTCACCCCATCGGGCCATTCTTTCGAGATCCAGTCCATTCCTCCCCAAGAAGGCAGTTGCAAGGGTAGGGCCTCTAGGAGGTTCAAGCCCATAATAATCGCGATCGCGCTGACGACGATCGGCAAACCGATGCCAATTTGTCCGTAAACTTTCCCGACGACGGCAGCCAGAATCCCCAATCCAGCGAGGGTTGTTGCCAATCCCAAAGCAAACCAAGTCGATTGAGTAGCCGCTTGCAGCCGCGTTTGTGCCTCATAACCGCCAATATAGCCAATGGTAATGGGCAGCATGGACAGCATACAGGGGGTGAGGCTGGTCAACAATCCTGCTAGAAAGATCGTGCCAATGCTAATGGCGTTGATATGGGTGAGTTGGTTGGCGACGAGGTGGTTCGCGAACTGTTGCAGGTAATAAAGCTGAGTCTGTACGGTCTCAATCATGAAGTTTGGAAAATGGGGAATGCCGATCCTCTTTGCATTCTAAAACAGAAGGCCCAAGGCGATCGCCCTCTCTACCCCCAGCTACTCTTCAGCGTAAATTGTTTCATCTTCCTTGCGCCAAGCCGGATCGACCATACAAATAAACACTAAAGGTTCTTGGCCGCAATTGTGAATGAACTGCTTGGCATTCGGCGGAATATAAACAGCATCCCCCGGTTCTACCCGCCGCACTTCCTCATCAATATGCATTTCGCCTTCTCCACTCAGGATGTAATACACCTCAGAGGTGGTTAGCGAGTGCAAAATAGAAGTCTGTCCAACCGGAACAATCGCATGGGCTAAACTGTAGCGCAGTTCCAATGGCTGCTTATCCGGGTGTAACAACTCTCTTAGTTGGGTACCATCTCCGGCGATAAATTCCTCGCATTCATGCAATTTGCGAATTAGCATAGGGTTGGGTCAATTAATGGACATTTAATGGATTGTTGACGGCTGTGAAATCGGTGCAATCAATCGCTTGCTCTGAATTCGCAATATCGGGATGTACCGTACACTTCAGCCGGTAGTCATTGGTAAAAAATTGGCAACCCGTACAGGGAATTTGATGCATCTGTTTGGCTTTAGCCACCCCGTCTTGGATGGCAGACCACAGACTCCAAGCTATTAATCCGATCAGCGTCCAGGCAAAAATAAAGCACAGCGGCACCAAGAACGGTTGAATGGCTTGAATTAAGCTCTGTAGGAGTAAAAACATCGATCTAAACCGAATAACTGTAAAGATTCTTGTGTTTTAGAGAAAATGGGCAGATTTGCTGTATGTTTCTGGCTGAGTTTTGCCCAAGGCGATCGCGAATTGATAAATAAAATTAATATAGCTGTTTAGAAAAATCAATACAAACCCAAAGATGTTCTAAACTCCGGTCGGAAAACTGTGCTTTTATGGCATGATGCAGAATAGACGATAATTTTCATAGATCGCAGGAACTCAAGTTATGTCTCTCCGACTCGGTGACACAGTACCCAATTTTAAGCAAAACTCCACCCACGGCGAAATCGACTTTTTCGAGTGGGCAGGTGACAGTTGGGTTGTACTGTTTTCTCACCCCGCAGATTTTACCCCCGTTTGCACGACCGAATTGGGGATGGTTGCAAAACTTAAACCCGAATTTGACAAGCGCAACGTCAAAACCATTGCTCTCAGCGTTGATGATGTCGAATCTCACAAGGGTTGGACGCAAGATATTGAAGAAACCCAAAGCACCACGCTGAACTATCCGATTTTGGCAGATCCCGATCGCAAAGTCTCGGATCTGTACGACATGATTCACCCGAACGCCAACAACACCCTCACCGTGCGTTCTGTCTTCATCATCGATCCTCAGAAGAAGCTGCGCCTCGTTCTCACCTACCCCGCTAGCACAGGACGCAACTTTGATGAAATCTTGCGGGTGATTGACTCCCTACAACTGACTGACAATTATAGCGTTGCTACCCCTGCAAACTGGACCGATGGCGGCGACTGCGTAATTGTCCCCTCTCTCAAAGATCCCGAAGTTCTCAAGGAGAAATTCCCCAAAGGCTACACCGAAGTTAAGCCTTACCTGCGGATGACTCCTCAACCCGACAAATAAATGTTAAACCGTCAATAGGCGAGTTTAGGTTTTGGGTGGGCATTATTGCTCACCTTATTTGTTTTAAAACAACTCCTAGACTCAGGATAAATCCTGGTAAAACATCTTCACCAGAAAGCGTTGCAGGCGATTGCAGAACCTCTACAGATTGACTGATACGATAGATTTCAACTTGCTGAGTTCTCAGATCGATTAACCAGCCTAAACGACTGCCATTTTCCAAATATTCGCGCATTTTGGCGCGGAGTTCCTCGATATCGTCTGTTAGAGACGCCAATTCTAAAACGAAATCGGGACAAATTGGTGCAAACCCTTTTCGTTGTTCGGGGGTTAGCGCGTTCCACCGTTCCTTTGTCACCCAAGAACTATCCGGAGAACGAGTTGCACCATTGGGTAAGCGAAAACCTGTGGAAGAGTCAAAAGCGACTCCTAAACCCGTTTGACGATTCCAAATCGCTAAATCTGTACTCAGTTCTAGGTTAAAAGAACCGCCTTCGCTGCCCGTGGGTGCCATAATAATTAATTCGCCTTCAGCCGTGCGTTCCATCCGAATATCGGGATTAACGTTCAACAGTTGCCAGAACTGTTCGTCAGTAACTTTTAAGCGATGGGGAATTCTAATTGGGGGTGAAGCAACCATTGGGATAACGCTGCTATAGAAAAGTGCTGAGTCAAAAATTAGTCGGGTTAATCTATAAAACCAAGATTTCCGATAGAAGTTAGTCGATTGGATTACGAGTTAAACTCCCTGATTGACTGACAAATCTTTTGGGTAGGTGGGGTTGAACATCGCGAAACCTAACTGTATCAGTTTTGTTGGGTTACGCTAAGGCTAACCCAACCTACCCAAGAATCAAGGTTTTGGGAGTTTTGTCAGTCAACCCGGTTAAACTCTTGTGCGAACGTTTGGTGGGCGGCTTTTGCTAGCTTTAAGGCTTCCGGATCGGCATCCTGGCGATAGATGAGTTGATGATTTTCAATTGTGGCACAATGTTCGGCTAAACATTGCAGCCAGCCTTGGCGAGTGCGGATGGCTTGTTCGTTTTGGTAGAGTCCCCAACTGGCTTCTGTTTGGGTGAGTTCGATCCATTTGTCGGCGTTGGGATAGTCGGAACCCACTAGACGATCTTTTTGGTGGAGGATGGGCGGATCTTTGAGGGTTGAGTAGTCTTTATAACTGACGGTTAAGTCGCGCAAGTCAATTTGCATACTGGTGTGTAAAACCGGGTGCGGATCGGTGTCGAAATCGGGATAGTAGTGATAAGAGATTTTTGGCCGATCGGTGTGAAATTTAATGGTGGTGACATTTTCTAGGCGTCCGATGGTACGATTGGCGCAACCTTCGTAGAGACGCAATCTCGGATCGAGGGTATCGAGATAGCGACGGTGAACGGAAAAGGCGCGCTTAGATTGTTTTCCGACAGGGGTATGCTGGCAGCATTTTTTGACAAAGTTGAGATCGCCAATGCTAAAGAGCATTTGATCGGCGAGAATGCAGGCAGTGCGGTAGCTACCAAATAAGCTTTTAATGTCGTTTTGGACTAAGGGAGAAAATTCGCTAATTTTTTTGGGTCGATTGCCAAATTGGGTGAGGGCAATATAGACTAGGAGGTCGTCTCGACGGCGATCGCTCAAAGCGTCCCAC
The DNA here is from genome assembly GCF_030285425.1 of Geitlerinema calcuttense NRMC-F 0142. NCBI lineage: Bacteria > Bacillati > Cyanobacteriota > Cyanophyceae > Geitlerinematales > Geitlerinemataceae > Geitlerinema > Geitlerinema calcuttense. The sequence goes on from NZ_JASVEJ010000003.1 coordinate 63,669, forward strand.
TCTTCGGCCTGCGTAACCTGTAAGATCAGTTGAAAGGCGCGGCGATAGGTTCTAAATTCGTCTAAAATTTCGGCTTCTGTGGAGAGTTCCCCTTTATAAGGTAGCCTTCCCCGTTCGGTAAAAAAGGTCATAACGGGGGCGACGAGTTCTTGATAGTCTTCAAACCGCTTGCTGGGTTGGCGGATGCGGGGAGTGGAGGCGCGGGAATGGAAGCGAGAGGCGCGGAAACTCGTGGCGCGGGTGCGATCGCGAAACACAAAGTAAACGCCCAACCCGACGGGAACCGCATCCACCTCTAAGACTTGATCGATATAAACTTTGAGTTCTTCTTGTTCGTAATATTTCTGGAAGGTATTGCGCCTCGTAATAATGCCATCCCCATAGGCGATTTGTCCGTCTGTACGTTCGTTAATTAAAACTTGGGCGGAGACAATTAACACCTGTTGGGTTAATTCCCAGGCTTTAATTAAAGCTTCCCGACGTTCGGCTTGGCATTCAATCACGTTGATCACGTAACCCAAGTTAACGATATCGGCCGACACTAGGGGCGCATCGGGCTGATAATAGGGGTCCCAGCCTGCACTCACAATCCCTTTTTCGTGGAGGCGTTCCACATCTCCCCCATAGCCGCAACCGTAATCAAAAAAGGTCGCTTCTGGGGCAAATAATTCGGCTTCTAGGGCTAACCGAACCGGGCGCGATACGTCTTTGCGGGGAATGGCGGCTTTGTGGCGTTCGATGCGGGGAAGAACGGATCGTCTGTCAAATTCGGGAGATTGAATGACTTGATGATCGTGAATTTCTACCCCAAATTCGGCTAAACAATCTAACCAATTTTGTAAGGTGCCGATCGCCATTCCTCGCCGTTTATCTAAAAGTCCGATCGCTTCTTCTTGGCGCGTCAGTTCTGCGAAGGTTTCGTAGCCCGGATAGTCGGGGGCGACAAAGGTTTCTTTGCGGTGGAGAATGGGGGGATTGTCGCTGGTTGTGTAATCGCGATCGCCTAGGGTTTGATTGGCTAAGTCAATTTGCCAACTGGTGACGAGTTGCGGATGCGGATCGCTGTCGAAGTCGGGGTAAAATAGGTAAGAAATTTTGGGTCGATCGTAATGGAATTTAATTAAGGTGAATTCCGTTAGGGTGGGGGCGATCGCGCGGGCGGCGTTGGCGTAAGCTTGCAGTTGCGGATCGAGGTGAGATAAGGCGCTGCGGTGGATGTAGAGGGCACCGGGTAAGCGTTTGCCGATCGGACTCTGCTGGCACAGGCTAACAATTCGATCGAGTTCGATGGCTATGGGTTGAGATGAAGAAATCACCGCGATCGCCCTCCCTATAACTGCACTGCAAGTGAGTGATGATGGGTTTACAAATCCGAATCCGCCCCATCCTAACTTTTGTCTGAGTTCGATCAAATCTACCCTGAGTTATTCAGGATACGATCGGTATTTAAAGTTATTGCGTGCCGGAATTTGAAACTTTCTGACTATGCCCGACAAGCGGGCGTTTCTTACAAAACGGCTTGGCGTTGGTGGAAAGCTGGAGTTCTGACGGGCTATCAGTTACCGAGTGGGACGATCGTGATTGATTCCCAACCGGAACAAACCCGACCTCTCAATCGTGAGGTTTGTCAGGCTTCCGATTCCACGGCTGCAAGGCTTGCAGGTTTTGAGACAAAGTTAGAAGCGTTGCAAGCCAGTTTACACCAAGCGGCGATCGAGCGATCGCATCTGTTGGCCGAGTTAGAAGCCGCAAAACGCGATCGCGCCGAACTTTTAACCCTCGTTCAACAGCTTTTAAGAGATTTACAAAGCTTAAATTTTCCAGCCCCTGCCCGCTGGCCCTCAGAGGTGGGAATGGACTATACTCACCTCGAAATGCTGTTAGCTGATGGGAAATGGCGGGAGGCGGATGAGTACACTTGGTTGTTGTTGTTAGCCATTACTCAACAAGAAACCGCCGGTTGTCTGGGGTTGGAGGATGTTGCGGGGTTTCCCCAAACGGATTTACAGACGATCGATCGGCTTTGGGTGGACTTTAGCGGGGGGCTATTTGGTTTGAGCATCCAACTCGAAATTTTTGCTAGCGTGGAGTATGCTTACCCGGAGTTTTGCGATCGCGTGGGTTGGCGCGTTCGGCAAAAATGGCTTTATTACGACGAACTGAATTTTAGTCTCAATGCACCCGCCGGACATCTTCCCGTATGCGTTTGGCGCAAGCGTTCCTGCTATGGGGTGGGTTTTGTCAGCGCCGCCGATAGCGCGATCGCGTTTGCTAATCGACTTTTAAACAATTGAGCGATCGCGCTATATTGCTAAGGGGTTATAAAAATATCAGAAACCTTCAGATTCAGTTCTCTGAAACCGGGAGAGATGACCCATTCATCATCCTTAAACTGACCCACTTCTGTATAAGCAGAGTCGATTAACTCTAATACAATAATCGCTTGTAGCTGAGGATCGACAATCCAGTATTCAGGAATTTGGCAATCTTGATATTGTATTCTTTTAGCGATGTAATCTCTTTCTCTTTGAATCTCTCCAGGACTGACAATTTCAACAACGAGTAGAGGCGGCAACATAGAAAGGCGAATGGTGTTGCGCGTTGAGAGTTGTTGAATATGTTCTTCTCGAATAATAGTAAGATCGGGATATCGATTTTTGGGTTCGCCTTTCACTTCCAATTCTAGTCCTTGCGCCCTCACTCGATCGGTACCTAGCATCAAAGCAAAAACCAAGAACAGTCGATTAGCAATTTGAACATTTAACCCTGATTCAGGAGGCATTTCGATGAGTTCTCCGTTAAACAATTCATAAAATTTTTCTGAACGATTTTCGTAGAGGAGATACTCTGCAAAACTTTCAAATCTAGGTTTAACATTGACCATCGAATAGACTCCATCTAAACCGGAGAGTTAAGGCGCTAAATCTGCTGATAAATGAGTAAAACGGTTTGCAACAAACCAATAATAAAACCGAGGACACCTCCTAAATTTACAATGGCTTGCAATTCGCTGCGAACAATCCCATTAATCGCCGTTTCTAAATCGCTGGGGGAAGTCGCGTTCACCCGATCGATAATCACTTGATCGATATCTAAAATCGGCAAAGTTTGAGCAACAATAATTTCTAAATCTCGTTCTAAATAGCGTTCTAATATCAAAGCCAGTTCCTGACTAATCACTTCCAAAGAAGAAGTCAGCACTGGAGAAGTTCTTAAGCGATTAATCGCAATACTGGCAACATTTTCCCAATCAATTGAAGAACTTAAACCTTGCAGGAGATCTGAACCTCGCGTTTGGATATAAGTGCGAACGCTTTCGCGCATTGTTTTCCGCAGTTGGCGAACTGTAGATACAGGAAGGTTTTGCAGGGAGACATTTTTCAACCACTGCTTAATGCGATCGCGCACATTCAAAGAAATCACTAACTCTTGAATGCGAGTATTGGCTTCTTCTCGTTCATCCAAGCAATAGGTTCGCAAGCGAGATAAACTATTTTTTAACCCTAATAAATTAGCAACCACCCAGTAGGTGCCGCTGGTTTTTTCACGAAATCCTTCATCAATGATTTGAATATTGCGATCGGTGAGAAAATCGACTAATGCTTGGCGAATCACATCTGGGGGAATGACTACCATCAGCAGCCAATCTGAGAGCGATCGCGCCTGTTCTTCTGTCAGTTGAAACTCCAAAAGAACTTGATCGAAAATCTGATTAAGTTGAACTTCTAAAAAATCCTCTCGCCGCGCCAACACCTTAATTAAACGCGGTAAAGATTGCCCTAACAAATCGCGCAAGACGCCCGCTACAATTTTAACCGTCTTTTGTTCTTTATCAGCTTGGATCTGGTCGAGAGCAGATTTCAGCAACCATAAAATCGCACTCTGCATTCGTTCGGTGGCTAGCAGGCGTTTGGCAATACTTTGCAGTTCAGTGGGAGTCAGTAAAGACCCCATAATGGTATCTGCAATCCGCTTGGCTAATCGTCCCTGGTTGCTAGGAATTAATCCCGGCGTGAACGGAACCTTCCACCCCCCTAGCGTATAGGCGCGATAGGGACGAAACAGCATTTTGATGGCTAGATCGTTGGTAAAATAGCCAATCACTCCACCTGCAACGGGTGGAACAATATAAATCCAGAGTTCAGACCAATTCAAGGTAACGTCAGTTGTGAGTTGACAGCAGGGGTTCAGACGTTGCAGTTTAGAGCGAACCCTTCTTGCACAGAAGTACAAAAAAGTCAAGTGATGGCGAACAGACCCATCTAGACCTGAGCGATCGCACCTCTAAAATCAAAGGACGCTTAACCGACAACGTTGTTATTTGGTAACGACCAATACCCCCATCATACCGCCCGCGATGGGGTAGTGAGTGGCTAAACCAAAACCCGCCTGCTGGGCTAGCACCACCTGTTGTTCGCCCATTGGGAACCGTTCTAAACTGGGGGTAATGTAAGCATATTCTTCCGTTAAACCCAGATTTTGAGCGGCTGGCACGACAATCCGATCGAGATACCACTGTTGAAAAGTTCGCATCCAATCCAAACTCGGCCGGTGAAAATCTAAAATAGCGGCTTTTGCACCCGGTTTAAGCACGCGGTGTAACTCCCGCAAGCATTGGGGGATATCGGTGACATTTCGCAACCCATACCCCATTGTTGCCGCATCAAAGCAACCCTCCTCAAAGGGAAGCTGCAAGGCGTCGGCTTCTACCCATTGAATGGGATAGCGAGGATACGTCTCTAAATGGCGCGTTTTGGCGATCGCCAACAACTCGCGGGAAAAATCCACCCCATAAACCTGACCGCGATTGCCGACGCAATGACTGAGCCTTAAACTGAGATCGCCACTGCCGCAACACAAATCTAAACAGGTGTCTCCCGGTTTCGCCGCACTCCACTTAACGGTCATCTGTTTCCAGACGCGATGCTGTCCCAGACTTAACCCATCATTGAGGCGATCGTACACCGGAGCGATCCGGTCAAAAATTTCTCGCACCCGATCCGCTTGCATGGGTTAACCCACCGCCTGCACGTTATGGGTACAAATCAACGCTAAAGCCACCAGTTGAGCCGACAGGTGGATTGAGGTTAATTCATCCTCCCGCAGTCGGCAAGGCTGCTTCCACTGCAAGGAAAGTACCGCTAAAACCCGATCGTCGTGGGTAATGGGGATAATTAAATGTGCTTGAGTTCCAGTTGCCGCATAATGTTCCACCTCTGCCAACGCACTATCGGCTGCCACGTTCACAGACACTTGCATACTGCTAGAGGCGATCGCTTCTGCGGCCAAGGGGTCTTTCGCCAGCCAATTCTCCACCCCCTGGGTTTTGCCATAAGTCCCCTGAGTGGCGAGTAATGAAGTCCCCTGCACCAGTTGCAAAATGCAGCCGTCAGCGTCAAAATTCTTGCCAAATGCTTCGGCCAGAGGGGTGAGAATTTCCTCAGTTCCCGAAGATTCGCGAGAGACTTGAACGATCGTGTAGAGTAAAGCCGTTTGAGCTTGAGCGCGGTGCAGTTCCTCGGTACGCTGTTTGAGGAGTTCGTAGGTTTCTGCGGCTCGCTGCACAACTGCCTTGAGTTCGTTAGGGTCCCAAGGCTTTGTAATATATTTATAAACTTGACCGGAGTTAATGGCTTCCACCAGGTCTTCCACATCGGTAAACCCGGTAAGAATAATCCGCATCGTGTTGGGAAACTGGGGAACTGTCCGGCTGAGAAACTCGGTTCCCTTCATTTCTGGCATCCGTTGGTCAGAAATAATGACAGCAACTTCCCCTTCGCTCGCCAGAACCTCCAAGGCGCGGACGCCACTTTCTGCCCTGAGAACTTGAAAATCTCGCCGAAAGGTTCGGTACAGTAAATCTAGATTATCTGGCTCGTCATCCACCACCAGCATCTTCGGCTTTTTGGGTCGATCCATGCTCATTAGTTTGCGACTGATACTATCAAGCTCTGGTATGACATTTTCCATATCATAGTCTCCTAACGGCAACTTCCTGTTATCGGCAAAAAATTGCCTTCATCTGAGGAGGTTGAGTTGAGTCTTGCTGACTCGCCCGTCAGCGCGAGAGATACAAAACAAGTCCTCATTGTAGTTGGTGAGATTGGGCAGCAATCACCGTTAATTTGCTGAATTCACAGCAAATCAGCGCTCATCAGCCACAAACTTACCCTTTGGCATCTTATCGGATTTGGGGAGAACTTAGAAAACCTCCTGCAATCAATTGCACTCAGTAGGATCGCCAATAGTGGATTCGGGGCATTCTATCAATCCGATTTTTAATCTTATGTTAATAATGAGGTATCTGAACTTTGAACTGAAAAATAGCGATCGCTTCCTTAGTAGCGCATCAGCGTACTGGTTTGGGAGGAGGGTTCCCAAGAGGTTCTAGGCTCCTCGGACAACACCACCCAACTCATCGATTCAGAGAAGTCCACTGACACTGAGGATTCGTGGTTCATCTGACTCATATAGCCGACATAGTGACCCATCAAGAAATAGACGGCAACCATTGCAGCAGCAGAGACGGCCACTAAAAATCCAGCCAGCATCAGCGAAAACTCTCGCTGTTCTACAGCCTCTTGCATTAGGTGAAGAGACCAGGCAACTAAGGCAATGACGATTATGAGAATAACGATCATTGCAAGTTTACGAAACGTAACATTAACTGTATTGTAACAGTTCTCCTCGTGCCAGTGTCCACTTCTCGATCGAGAGCTACTTTTAGGCTAAACTCAGGCTCCGTTATAGCGAACCGGAATATTTTGCTCAGTCAAATGCTGCTTAATTTGAGCAACGCTTAACTGTCCGTAATGCAAAAGAGAAGCTAATAGGGCGGCTTCCGCTTTCCCCTCCGTTAAAGCTTGGGCGATATGCTGACAATTTCCAGCCCCACCAGAAGCGATCGCTGGAATTTGTACCGCTTCTGCGATCGCGCGGGTCAGAGCTAAATCATAGCCCGCCTGAGTCCCATCGGCGTCCATACTGGTCACGAGGAGTTCTCCAGCACCCCGCTGTTCTACCTCTTTTGCCCAAGCAATTGCATCAATACCTGTATTCTCTCGACCGCCCCGGACATAAACGTCCCAACCCGGATTCTCCGGATCGGTGCGTCGCCGAGCATCAATAGCCACCACAATACACTGATTGCCAAAGCGATCGCTCGCTCGGTTAATCAACGCTGGATCGCGCACTGCGGCGGAATTAATACTAACTTTATCCGCCCCCGCCCTTAACAAACTTTTAATCATTTCTAAGGATTGAATTCCCCCGCCCACCGTTAGGGGAATAAACACCTGTTCGGCTGTCCGGTAGACCACATCTAAAATAATGTCGCGGTCTTCATGAGTGGCTGTAATATCCAGAAACACCAACTCATCAGCCCCCGCATCATTATAAACCTGTGCCAACTCTACCGGATCGCCCGCATCCCGAAGATCGACAAAATTCACCCCCTTCACCACCCGACCCGCTTTTACATCCAAACACGGTAAAATTCGCTTTGCCAGCATTCGATCAACCCAACAATACTCATCTCTGTTGAACTTAAGCCCTTGCGTCTTTGTTGGCAACTGAGGAATGAGTGCTGAGTGGGAAGAAGGGAGTTGGGAGTTAGGAGTTGGGGGTTGGGGAAGAAGATACAGGAAACACTGCTACGCACGCCTGAGCGCGCAACAACTTCTCACTCAGCACTTTCTACTCAGGACTTAGAGAAGCACTCGTTATGAACCAATAACCGTTATAGTCAACTAAGAACAATGAAATAGAGATGTATCGATTTGGGAATGTCTGACTTTATTGACTCAACTCCAGCGAGCTTAATTGTACCTGATGAGTTCTTGCCTGCGCTCGATCCAGAGTCACCCTTAAAGTTAGGCGTATTAGCCTCTGGAAGTGGGACTAACTTTGAAGCGTTAATTCAAGCGATCGCCGCTCAACAACTGAGCGCTAAGATTCAGGTACTCATTTACAATAACCCCGGTGCCAAGGTTGCGGCTAGAGCGCAACGCTGGTCTGTTCCCACCGTCTTCCTTAATCATCGAGATTACACCAACCGCGAAGAATTTGATGCCAAAATTGTTGATAATCTACGCCAATTCGATGTTGATTGGGTAATTATGGCGGGTTGGATGCGAAAAGCCACCCCCATTTTAATCGATGCTTTCCCTAACAAAGTCATCAATATTCATCCTAGCTTGCTGCCCAGTTTCCGGGGAATAAATGCCATTGAACAAGCATTAGCAGCCGGGGTCAAAATTACAGGTTGCACCGTTCATCTGGTACGTTTAGAAGTGGATGCCGGGCCAATCTTAATGCAAGCAGCGGTGCCCATTTTACCGGATGATACGGCCGAAACGCTCCATGCTAGAGTGCAAATTCAGGAACACCGAATTTTGCCCAGAGCGATCGCCCTAGCGGCTACCCAACAAGCCGGATTGTATCCCAAAAACTACTAAATCTAAGCTCTTTGGTGAATTCTACCCTCAGACAACAGCCGGATTCAAACCTGGGGGGGATGTGTAGCCCTCACTTCTCAAGAGATTCTAAGGTATCAGGAGCAAACTGTTTGACGCTCCGAAGGCTAGAAGTGCAGGGATTGATTGCTCTAGTTCAGCAAACCTCATCATCTCACTTTTGGCTGGCCTCTAGCGACCGACCAGAGATTCTAGTCGAGCGCATACAGTTCCGGTGGCCTCACGGTACCTCAGTTTCTCGTGTTAGATAGGAAACTTGATGTTTCCAAGCCCACCCCCTCAGACACACATCTGGGGAGATCTGTGCTGGCTATTGGGTCGCTTCTGGTAACTGTCATGTCTAATACGGGGCAAACGCAATCACATACGAGGGAAAGACGATGTTTCAGAGTGCAGCCATAGCACTGAGACTGATCGGTGGATCGATGCCATTTGCACAGACAGCACCCGTGATCGATCCAACCATTACTCCCAGACCTGAAGACGCAGCCTTAGTCTTTTCTGGGCCACAAATTTTTGCAGCGCTAATTTCAGGATTAGTGCTAGCTTTTGCTTTTCAACTGCTTTTAACCAACTTAGGAGTAGGTGCCGCTTTATCTTTAGCTGGCGGAGATCCAGACAAGCGGAGTTCCGATCGCGATAGAGACAGCAATAAAAGCGATGCCGATTTAGATGACACGCTTGGCAAAGTTGGCTTTTGGCTAGGTTTAGGTACGCTAGTCAGCGTCAGCATCGCCTTATTTGTCGCGTGTTACTTAGCCGTTAAACTGAGTCTGATTGCCAGTCCAGCCATTGGTGCAATTATCGGACTCGTGATTTGGGGAGCTTATTTTTCCCTATTAGTTTGGGTCAGTTCCACCACGGTTGGGTCATTTATTGGTTCTGTGATTAATACGGCCACCTCTGGCGTCCAGGCCCTGCTTGGCACAGCCACAGCCGCCATTGGCGCAAAAACAGCGAGCAACCAGGTCGTTGCAACCGCAGAAGCCGCCGCCGCTGCTGTTCGCCGCGAACTCACTGGCGCAATCGATCCAGAAGGACTGCGCGAACAAGTTGAAGATTACATCCAAGCGATCCGTCCGCCAGAGTTAGATCTGCGGCAGATTCGCTCCGAGTTTGATAAGATTCTCGGCGATGTGGATCTTAAAGATATTGCTCAAGGTGAAGCTTTACAGAAAATTGACCGTCAGGCTTTTGTCGATCTGGTGAGCGCGCGTACCGATTTGTCGAAGCGCGATATCGATCGAGTAGTCGATCAACTCGAAGATGCTTGGAACCAAACGGTGAAACAAGCACCCAAACGGGATGCAATGGCGGAGTTAGTAGACTATCTCAAGTCTGCTGCACCCGGCCAAATTGTTTCGGATCAAGTGTCTAGCAAGTTAGACGAGTTGATCGCCGAACTGCGCTCTAATGGTTCTGGGGAAGGGTCTAAAGACTCCGAAGAAATGGGGATGATGGCTCAAGCTCAACAAATGGGTTTAAATGCCCTGATGGGCTTGGTTTTAGGTCGGACGGATTTTTCCGATCTCGATGTTGCCAAGATTGTAGAGCAAATTAAACAAGCTCGCGATCGCGTCACTGACCAAGCCGATCGAGTCGCGGTAGAAGTTAGCGGTCAGCATATTGTTTCTTACAACACGATCCGCACCGATATTGAAAATTACCTGCTCAATGCTTATCCCTGGCAACTCAAACCCGCCATCCTAGAACAAGAATTTCGCGAGGTGCTTTACGATCCGCAAGCCGATCCCAGCGCCATTCGCTCAGAACTCGAACCGATTCGCCGTCAAGAGTTTGTAGACTTACTGACGCAGAAGGGTTTGTTTACCCAAGCCCAAATTCAAGCGATCGCCAGCCAATTGGAAACTATTCGCCGCAGCGTCTTGTACACGGTGCGGACGGCGGAAGAACAGGAAAAAGCGGCTGAGTTGCGAATCCGCTTAGAAACCTACTTGCGCCACACCCCCAAGCTGCGACTGCTCTCGCCAGAGGACAATCAACGCTCGGTGCAAGCGTTATTAGAAGATTCTGATAGCGACTACGAACAACTTCAGAGACGGCTGGCTCAATATGACCGCGCGACGTTAGCGACGCTGTTGGCTTCCCGCGAGGATCTCTCGATTGAGGAAAAAGATGCAATTCTGACTCAGTTGATTGAAATTCGCGATCGCGTTCTGTTTGAATCGCAACGACTTGACGAACAGGTGAAGGCGCAACTGACGACGACTCAACAAAAAGTTGCCGATTATTTACGCCACACTGGGAAGTCGGAACTCGATCCGGCCGGAATTGAGCGCGATCTCAAGGTGCTGTTACAAGATCCGGCGTTGGGAGCAGATCTGCTGCGCGGACGCTTATCTCAGTTCGATCGCGATACCCTGGTGCAGTTGTTGGTTCAACGCCAAGACTTAAGCGAAGCGGAAATTAACCAAGTTCTCGACCAAGCAGAAGGGGTTTGGGATAACGTGATTCACGCTCCCCAAATTCTGACGACGAAGGCCAAAGAACAGTACGATGATGCCACGAGCGCGATCGCCGATTATCTCCGTTCGACGGGTAAATCTGAATTGAATCCCGCAGGAATTCAACGCGACTTAAACTTGTTGGTGAATAACCCGCAAGCAGGCGCGATCGCCATTCGCAACCGCCTAGCGCAAATGGATCGCGATACCTTTGTTAAACTGCTCACCCAACGAGGTGACTTGACAGAAGCAGAAGTCAATCGCACTATTGACCAACTGCAACAAAGCATTCGCACCCTAGTGAAAGCGCCGCGCCGTCTGGCGACTCGGACGCAAAGACAGTTGTACGATTTCCAAACCAGCATCGAACAGTATCTGGCAAATACCGAGAAAGAGGAACTCAATCCCAGAGCCATCAAACGCGATCTCAGCCTGTTGATGCACGATCCACGGGTAGGAATTGAGAGTTTAACCGATCGCCTCAAGCAGTTCGATCGCGCTACCCTGGTGGCGTTGCTCTCTCAGCGACAAGATATCTCGGAGGAAGAAGCGAACCGCTTTGTCGATCAAATTCTCAGCGTTCGCGATCAGTTCGTCGATCAAATTCGGGCCATTCAACACCGAATTCAAGATGCTATCGACCATGTTTTCGTCCGCATCCGCACCTATCTCAATTCTCTGGATCGACCGGAATTGAACTACGACGGGATTATGCGCGATGTTCGCAAGCTGTTTGACGATCCGCAAAGTGGGTTTGATGCTCTGCGCGATCGCCTCAGCCACTTTAACCGCGATACCCTAGTCGCCGTTCTCAGTTCTCGCGAGGATATCTCCCAAGCAGATGCTAACCGCATTGTCGATCGCATTGAAATGGCAAGAACTTCCGTACTGCAACGGGCGGAACGAATTCAACTCGAAACCCAACGTCGTCTAGACGAAGTAAAACTACAAGCACAACGCCAAGTCGAAGAAACCCGCAAGGCGGCTGCATCTGCTGCTTGGTGGCTGTTCGGTACGGCAACCGTTTCAGCCGGGTTATCGGCTTTGGCCGGATTTTTAGGCGTGATTCGCGCGTTCTAAATTGAGGAAAAATGTATTAAAGCGCACAACAGTTAAGGCTGTTGTGTGCATTCTTTTTCTAAGATAGCTGTACTCCGTAAGGTTAGGACAGACTAAACTCCTCAAAAGATGAGACTCACTCCGTTTTAACACCGCTACGCGGAAGCACTCAGCACTCAGCACTCAGCACTTTGCTATAGTTCGATGCCTAGGAAACGCAAACAACAAGCCAATGCTTGGTTAAAAGAGTTAGATGACTTAGTACGGGGATGTTCCGGTGGTTTCTTATTCGGGATTCCCCTGGTTTATACGATGGAAGTGTGGTGGATCGGTTCTACCCTGACTCCGGCGGAAATGTTAATCATTTTAGGTCTAACTTTAGGGATTGTGTTCTGGCTAACGCGCACTGAAGGTTTTCGCCGCACTCGCCAGCACCAATTTTTTGCCTACTTTGCCGAAAGCGTTGAGGCTTTAGCATTGGGGCTAATTTGCGCGACGTGCCTATTAGTTCTGTTACAGGAAATTACCCTGTTTACGCCCCTAAACGAAGCTTTGGGTAAACTGGTTTTAGAAAGCGTCCCCTTTTCGATTGGGGTAGGGTTGTCTAAAGCATTTTTAAGCGGCGATCGCTATGCCTCTACTGAAAGCACAGAAAACCCCAAACCCGCCCGCCTGAACGCCACCTTAGAAGAAATTGGGGCAACCCTTACCGGCGCTTTAGTCATTGCTTTTAATATCGCCCCCACTGATGAAGTCCCAATGCTATCGGCAGCGGCGACACCGCTTTCCCTGCTAGCCCTCATTGCGGCGTCTTTGCTGATTTCCTATAGCATTGTCTTTGTTGCAGGATTTACAAACCAGGCAAAACGCCGACAGCAGCGGGGAATCTTTCAACGCCCAATGAGCGAAACCATTATGGCTTATTTAGTCTCTCTAGGCGTCAGCCTGTTGATGCTGTTATTTTTTCACAAACTCGGTCCTAACGTTCCCGCCTCGCTATGGCTGAGATATAGCTTAATTTTAGGATTGCCCGCGAGTATTGGCGGAGCCGCCGGGAGGTTAGCGGTATGAACTCCGATTTCCAACAGGCGCGATCGCTCCCCGAATGGATTACCTTTATTGTGGCAACCCTAATTCTATTAGGGGTAGTGGGGCTAACCCTCAATGAATGGCGAACTCAACAAGATAGCCCCCCCATTCTCAACGTCAACACCAGTTCCTCGATCCGAACCGACTTGGGACAATATTACGTTCCTTTTTCGGTCCTTAATAGCGGTGGAACAACCGCAGAAGCCGTGCAAGTGATTGCAGAGTTGCGCGTTAATGGCAGCCTCCTAGAGTCTGGCGAGCAACAAATTGACTTTTTGGCTAGCGATGAACGTCAGGAAGGCGCATTTATATTTACGCGCAACCCCCAACAAGCTGAATTAACAATCCGCGTTGCTAGCTATAAATCTCCATAGATTGAAGCGCATCTACGAGTTGCTGCAACTGTTCGGAGGTATGGGTTGCCATTAAAGAAATGCGGATGCGGCTGGTGGTGACAGTCGGAGGGCGAATGGCAGGGGCAAAAATACCCGCCTGCTTGAGCAAATGACCGACTTGTAAGGCTTGGGCGGGGTTTGCCAGTTGCAAGCATAAAATTGGAGAGTCGGAAGGAAGCAATACCGCCTGGGGGAGTTGGGTGGCTAATAAGTGCTTAAATTGCGCGACATTTTGCCAAAGCTGCTGGCGGCGCTGGGGTTCTCGGCGGCAGATTTCCACGGCGGCTAGGGCGGCTGCGGTATCTGCGGGCGTTAGGGCTGTTGTATAAATCCAACTGGGGGCGCGGTTGCGTAAAAAGTCAATTAAGGGGGCTGAACCTGCAACATATCCCCCCAAACTCCCTAGGGCTTTACTCAGGGTTCCCACCTGAATCATCGGCTTTCCCGTACAGTTGAAATATTCAGCACAACCCGCCCCGCTTTCGCCAAAGACGCCTGTAGCGTGGGCTTCATCGATCAGGAGCATACTGTTGTATTCTGTCGCCAGATCGAGCAGTTGCGGGAGAGGGCAGACATCCCCATCCATGCTAAACACGCTATCGGTGACGATCAGACAGCGCCGATAGTGCTGGCGGTGCTGTTGCAGTTGTAGGGTTAGGTCTGCTAAGTCTAGGTGTTGATATTCTTGAATTGTTGCGCCGCTGAGAATTGCCCCGTTTTTGAGACTGGAGTGGTTGTAGCGATCGCTCAAGATTAAGTCTCGCTTCCCTACGACAGCCGCGATCGCGCCCAGGTTGGCTAAATAGCCCGAACTGAAAACTAGGGCGTCTTCAGTTTGCTTGAGTTGGGCGATCGCTTCTTCTAATTGTCGGTGTAACGGGCGATGTCCGGTTAACAGGCGCGAACCCGTACTGCCCGTTCCCCAGGCGCGAGTTGCGGCGATCGCGGCTGCAATCAAACGCGGATCGCCCGCTAAACCCAAATAATCATTGCTGGCAAAGTTAATCCACGATTGCCCTTGACTTTGGACAATGCAACCGGGAAGACTGTCTAAAGGCTGTACGGAGCGATACCAGTTCGCTTGGTGAATGGTTTCTAAACTCGAAGCTAACCAAGCATAGGGTTCGGTTGTCGTCGGGGGTGAATGTCGGGCGCGATCGCTCAAGGGATAGAAAGGTGACAAATTAGCCCACCCATTTTAACCTAAATTTTAGATCGGTAAAAATACTTTTTGGCGATTCCCACCCCCTTTTTTTCAGTATTTCCCCTGAGTATTTGGGGGGAATTCTAGGGGAGCGGAATTGCTTTTCTGTATATTTTCTGTTGTGAGGCGTTGCTATCTAGCGTAAGTTATAAATATCAACAACAGGGATGGTCAAGCGATGAGCTTACTACAAGTTGGTCTAGCGTCTGTTTATCTCCTACTCGGCGTGACATTCTTTCAAAACTGGTATGACGCCTTTAAACGCGACCAGCCCAACCTAGACGAAGAAGATATTTTGATCTCGCGAATTGTGCTAGGCGTGGCAACCGTACTCTGGCCCGTTGTTGTCCCCATTTCCTATATTAAAGTTTTGCAAGCGACCCGCAGAGAAAAACGCAAAGAGTTCCAACGCATTTCTTATAACTAAGTCTGCGAAATCTCCACAATCTCTACACCGTTGATTTCTGCTTCCCTTTCATTTAGTTTTGACGTTACACCTACATCTGCGATCGCCAACTGATGCATGATTTGGCGATCGCTTTTTATATCTGGGCCTTAGCACTCATCGCGAAGCACTTAACAGAAGACATAACTCGCGGAAGCGATCGCCTCTTTGTTCAAAGTTTTGGAATTGGTCAAAACTGGCACAAGCCGGTGAGAGCAAGACCCCTTTTGCTTGATATTGCTTGGCTAAAGCCAATCCTTGGGGAACTGCGTTTTCGAGGGTTTCCACCTGCTCAAAGGCGGTATAACCTACCTCAGCGAGGCGCTTGGCGAACAGTTCAGAAGCTTCGCCAATAAGTAAGACGGCGGCGGCTTTCGCTTTAATGGTCTCTAACCACGCGGTATCGTCGCCTTCTTTGGCTTCTCCTCCCGCAATTAAAATCACGGGTTCGCTAACGGCGGCTAACCCAACCTGGGCCGCATCGTAGTTCGTGGCTTTGCTATCGTTAATCAGAACAATCCCGTCGAGGGTGCGGATGGTTTCTAGACGGTGGGGAACCCCTGGAAATTCTGCAATGGCTTGAGCGATCGCGCTCTTGTCAATTCCGGCGAGTCGCGCAACCGCCACCGCCATTAACAAATTTTGCTGATTGTGCGCCCCTACCATTTTTAACGCATCCGCCCGGACAATCGGCTCGCCTTGAGCAATGACCCATCCCTCTTCTAGGTAGACGCCGCGATCGCGATCGCCCAAGAGATTTTCTTTACCAGCCGTACTCGTCCAAATTGCCTCTTGCCACTGGGTTAACCCCATTTGGCGCAGATAGGGATCGTCGCCGTTAAACACTTGCCAGCGCGATCGCTTCAGCAAGCTTGCCTTAATGTTGTAGTAATTTGAGAGCGTTTTGTGACGGTTGAGGTGATCGGGGGTAAAAGTTGTCCAGACTCCAATTTCAGGTGCTAGGGTGAGGGAAGATTCAATCTGATAGCTGCTAATTTCTGCGATGACCCAATCCAGAGGTTTTTTAGAGGAGTCGGTTGCAGCCAGAGCGAGTTCTCCAATGGCACGCCCAATGTTGCCGCAGGCTGGCGCATTCAGTTGGGCGGTTTGAAAAATCGCAGCGACTAGGGCAGTTGTGGTGGTTTTGCCGTTGGTTCCCGTAATGCCAACCCAGGGAATCTGTTTTAAATGACGCCAAGCCAGTTCAACTTCACCCAAAACTTCAATTCCCAACGTTCTGGCTTGTACCAAGACAGGTACATCCCAAGGAACTCCCGGACTGACGACAATGCACTGGGGCAACTCGCCGCTAGCTTCTAAGTTGAAGTCCGATCCCAGATAAACGGGAATGCCTTCAGATTGAAGCTGCTGCTGTTGTTGTTGCAAGGGGGCAGAGGTATTGCGATCGCTCGCGCTAACTTGCCATCCTTCCCGTTGCAGGAGGCGTGCTGCTGCAAGACCTGATTTTCCCAGTCCGATGACGTGAGCGTGAGCCATAGACAATCTCTACCGATCCCAACTTTGCCAACTTCATATTTTATTATCCTTTTGAACTCTAAAAAAATAGTCATTTCTGCTGATTTCTGCCAGCGCTTTGTAAAGTGTGTGCAAACGCTATCCAACTGAGAGTGAATGCGCTAACATTTTCACAGACCTCTGTCTATCTTTCTCAAGATAGAATTATCAGCTTGCCCGCCTTGGAATTTGTGAGTCTAGCGCCGCTTGGGTGAATCTGGGAGCCGTGAGTTGCTGTTCTCAGTTTTGTGGATAAAGTTGATTTTCAAGCAATTTCCAGTCTAATTCCCGTCTTCAGCGAGGAACTAAGGGGAATCCATCTGTCAACTCGCTTGTGTGGCTCCAAATTTGACAGTCTTCTGTAAACGCCCACCCCTTGAGAATTACAGGGGCGATCGCCTTTTTTGTGGAGACCCAAAGCGAATGGGAGCAAAATCTATGAGTTTTGACGGACAAGTTGCGGTTTCCGACCCTTTGTTTTCTTGCTCTGGCGAGATGAGCGATCGCATCCGCACTCGCAACTGGTCGGCAACCCCCCTCGGCGCGATCGCCACCTGGCCGCAGAATTTGCGGATCGCCCTGAGCATTTTGCTGTCTTCGCAATTTCCCATGCAAATCCTCTGGGGGCCCGAATACATTCACTTTTATAACGATGCTTATATTCCAATTGCCGGGAACAAACACCCCCAGGCGCTAGGACAGCGAGGGCGCGAATGTTGGTCAGAAGTCTGGGACTTTGCCGGCCCCCTATTAGATAACGTTAGAACCACTGGAGAAGCCACTTGGTCGGAAGATCAACTCCTGTGGCTCAACCGTCAAGGTTATTTAGAAGAATGCTACTTTACCTTTTCTTATGCCCCCATCTACGGGGAGACGGGTCAAGTGGATGGCATCTTTATTGCCGTACAGGAAACCACCTCGCGCTTGATGAGCGAACGCCGCCTCAAAACCTTGCAAGTTGAAGCCCAAGAATCCAGAAATCGCTTAGAACGAGTGCTGGCCAGCCTCAACGATGCGTTCATGATGCTGGATCGTCAATGGTGCTATACCTATGTCAATCCGCCAGCCACTCAACTGTTTGGCAAAACCGAGGCTGAATTGCTCGGTCAACCCATTTGGCAAGCCACCCCTAGCTTTAACGAAATGGCTTGTGCTAGCCAACTTCGGCAAGCCATGATCGAGCAAAAGGTGCGGTATTTTGAACGTTATTGCCCGTTGCAAAATCGGTGGTTTGAACTGCGCGTGTATCCCTTTCCAGATGGTCTTTCTTTGCTGTGCGTCGATATTAGCGATCGCAAACAAGTGGAAACCGAACTCGCAGAACTTCTCAGCCGCGAACAAGCCGCCAGAGTCACCAGCGAAGCCGCCCGCGAAGCCGCCGAAGCCGCCAACCGAATTAAAGACGAGTTTCTCGCCGTCTTATCTCACGAATTGCGAACGCCCCTCAACCCGATTATCGGTTGGTCGCAAATTTTGCAAACGCGCCCATTAGACCCAGAAACCACCAAACGGGCCTTAGAAACCATCGAACGCAATGCCAAATTACAAACGAAATTAATCGAAGATTTGCTAGATGTTTCGCGGATTCTGCGGGGAAAATTGAACCTAGAAGCGCATTCGGTGGATTTAGCGACCATTATTGGAGTCGCCATCGATACGGTGCGTTTAGCCTGCGAAGCCAAGTCCATTAACCTGCAAACGCACTTTCAGCCCCATGTTGGCTGCGTGATGGGCGATGCTAACCGCCTGCAACAGGTGATTTGGAATCTGTTAGCCAATGCCGTCAAGTTTACCCCACCAGGCGGACAGGTGAATATCCGGTTGGAGCAAGTAGAACGTGACGCCCAAGTTACCGTCAGCGATACGGGCCAAGGCATTTCTCCAGAGTTTTTACCCCATGTTTTTGAGTATTTCCGCCAGGAAGATGGAACCCTGACCCGCGCTTCGGGGGGATTGGGTTTGGGGCTAGCGATCGTGCATCATTTAGTGGAATTGCACGGCGGAACCATTACCGTCGAGAGTTCCGGGTTGGGTTTAGGGGCCACCTTTACTGTCCGCTTACCGCTTTCAGAGAAGCGATCGCGCCCTCGCAGTCGCGCTAAAACCCTGCTTCCCCACATCCATTTACGGGGAATGAAGATTTTGGTGGTGGATGATGAGGCAGATATGCGGCAGTTTCTCAGGTTTTTACTCGAAGAGTATGGGGCAAGCGTTGGGGTTGCAGACTCGGCCGAAGGCGCTTTGCAAGCGTTGAAATTCGACAATTTTGACGTGCTGGTCAGCGATATTAGTATGCCCCAGGTGGATGGTTATCGACTAATTCGACAGATCCGCGAGCAAGGAAATCGGATTCCGGCGATCGCGCTGACGGCCTATGCAGGCGAAGCGAACCGCCAACAAGCAATCAGCGCAGGCTTTCAAATCCATTTAGCCAAACCCGCCAACCCCGAAGAACTCGTAGAGGCGATCGCGCAATTGAAAGCGTGAACTACTCGTTGTTGGAGGGGAACGGCACTTCTGGGGCAGTGACCAAAGGGTCTTGAGAAACGGCACTCAGCGTCCAAGGTCGGGTCGGGTTCGAGGAGTCTGAGTCATCGAATGCTCGCGTAGGTAACTCGGCGGCGATCGCATCGGTAGGTAAAGCGTCCAGCAGGGGTTGCAAGTCTTGTAAAACTTCGTGGGCTGTTTGGTAGCGCTGGCGACAATCGACGCGCACCATCTGATTAATGATGACGGCTAATTCGTTGCTGGTCTTAGATTGATGCTGCCAGATCAATTCCCCCGTTTTGGGGTCATCCTGTAAGGAATTGACGGGCAACCCAGTTAGGGCTTGAATGGCGATCGCGCCGACGGCATAGAGATCGCTGTTGATTAAAGGCTTGCCCAAACATTGCTCCCTAGGGGCATAGCCGCGAGTGCCAATGCCAATGGTGATACTGTTCTGCGCGAGATTGCCCGTGGATTGAGAGTTAATCAGCTTGACGGCCCCAAAGTCAATTAGCACCAGTCTGCGATCGCTCTGGCGGCGGATGATATTGCTCGGTTTAATATCCCGGTGAATCACCCCTTGCTGATGCACGAATTCCAGCACGCTTAGGAGATCCTGGAGAATCCGCAAAACCCGCATTTCCGATAGGGGTTGTCCGATGGTGAGTTCGCTGCTGAGGGGAGTTCCTTGAATCAGTTCTTGCACCAGATAAAATTCTCGATCCTCTTCTAAGTAGGCATAGAGTTGAGGAATTTGATCGTGATGACCGAGTTGTTCTAGGGTTTGGGCTTCCCGATGAAATAAGCGGCGTGCCACTTGCATGACTTTCGGGTCATCGGAGGTGATTTTTAGCTGTTTGACCACGCATTCCGGTTTGCCCGGTCGTCCTCGATCCTCGGCAATATAAGTTTCGCCAAATCCTCCGGTTCCTAAGACTTCTAAAATGCAGTAGCGGTCTTGAATCAGTTTGCCGAGGGGAGGCGGAACGCGATTTCCGCAGAGATCTCTGGGCGCATCGACCGGCTTTGAGGCGGTGTCCGGGGGCAATTCTGACGGGGCGGGGGATGCTTCGGCGGGGGCGGTTGCGTTCCTGCGCCATCGTTCAACGCTATAAAGCGTGCCGCACAGGGCGATCGCGATCGCGGGAGTTGCCGTGGGGACGATGGTAAGGGCTGCTACAAATAACAGATAGCTGGTTATCGTCCAAGCCACGATAATTCCTAACGTCCAACTCAAGCAACTCACCAGGCCTTGGGGACGGCTTAACCCCCAGCCAATGCTGGCTAGCAGGATAAATACGAGCAAGCCGCCTCCGGTGGTTTGGGGAACCACCTGTTTGAGGGTGCGGTTTTGCATTAAGGTGGCGATCGCATTGGCGTGCAGTTCCACCCCCGATAGTTGTTCGGGGTAGAAGGCGGTACCGGAGAAGGGGGCGCTTTGAACGTTGTGCAGCAAGGAAGCCGTCGGACCGATCAAGACAATTTTGTCGCGGAAGTATTGACCCGCTTGCAGGTAGGTGTTCCAGTTGTCGGCGTTGAGGATATGCCAAAACGGGATATGTTCAAAGCTGCCTCCCGGACCGTAGAAGAATAAATGACTGCCGCGCGGTTTGGGATAACTCACTTGGGCGGCTTGCAGGGCGGCTTCGGCGAGGGAGGGGGTAGTGACGGCCCATTGCTGGTAAAGTTCGGCTTGATCGGGGTAGGCTTTGGCGAGGTGTTGGGGAAAGGCACGACCGAGTTGGTGGACGCGGCGATCGCCTTCGAGTAAGAAGTTAATGGTGCCGCTAATGGGGGCGTAGGCGCGGTAGGGGGCGTGGGGTTGAATCAGTTGGATCAGGTTTCCCTGCCGGATGCGGGCGTTTTCGTAACTGGCGGCTAGGGCAATGCGATCGCCATATTGCCGAAAGGTTTCTTTGAGTTGGGCGTCGTCGTCGCTACCGTAGCTGCTAGGGGCGTCGAATAGCAGGTTGAGGACTACGGCTTTTGCCCCGGCTTCCATGAGGCGATCGATGGCTTGGGCATAGGTGGCACGCGGCCAGGGCCAGGTTTGCAGGGGTTCGAGTTCGGCGTATTGTTCGGGGTTGCTGCGGTAGGCTTGCCCTTGGGCCAGGGATTGTTCGTCAATGGCGAGGATAACGATGTTGGTTGGGGCAGCAACCGGACCCCGCAGTTCAAAGAAGAGAGTTTGAACTCGCCGTTCCCAACGGGCAGCGATGCCGAAGTCAGTGGCGGTGGCGATCGCGCTGGCTAAGGCACAGGCTAGAATTCCTAAATGGGTTTTGCGTCCCCGAATCGCTCGCTGCCAAATCCCAGACTTCTCGGTTGATTGAGCGTCTAACGCGGTGAGTGCTAGGCTGGCGATGCGCTCAGAGTTGGGTTTAGACATATCAACGTTAGCAACCCTCGATTTGGACTTTACAGTTTTTGGGATTCGATCTTCACTGAATCTGAATCAAGTATTTATACTTTTTTATAATGAGTTTTAGGTTGAAAGCTCATCACCCCTTGTGGGGAAATTGAGGTTCCTCTAGTGAAACAACCCACCGTTCGGAACTCGCCTGGGCGGAGTCGCGTCTGAGGTCATTGGCTAAGACGCCCTCTTCGGCGGTCGGTTCCTAAAGTTAAAGGATAAATTTTTGGCTCTATTGTCATCAGTTGAACAAATTTGCTGGAGGTGTCTTGTCCGTTTTTTAGAAGCCTTCTCTCGGCTTAAGTATAAAAAAAACTCAGTATTAACCATTTGTTTGTTTCTATTCATTGGCTCAAAGCCTGCTTTTTGCCAACTTTAACGTCTTTTCTCAGTCTAAAAAACAGGGCGATCGCGCTTGGGTTAAATTCACCAAAAGTTCATCGCTGTTGAACCCAGGCAAGGTTGACCCTCAAACGATTGAAATATCTTGAGATGCCGATTGTTGCCAAACCCAAAGCGTAGGGGATCGAACTCCTGATGTCAATCCGCCAAGCGTCTTTTTGAGGGGATGAGTCCCTCCTCAGTTCCCCAAAATTTGGTAAGACTCCCGAAACGCCTAGTCATAAAGGGGCATTTTCTGCAATAATGAGTTTAAGACTACGGAGTAACGCCCTTTGCTATTCATCCAGTCATTTGGTAATAGCAAGTAATCGGACTCTTTATAGGCTTGGAACTATTAAAACTGTTGACATCTCTATAGCAAAAATCCTAAACGTAGGAATCTGCCAAAATTCTATTTTTTTCGTTCCGTGGTTGCCAGTTCTCTTGTAACTTGGCATCCCTAGGGACGCACCCCTGCTTATGAAAAAAAACCGATTGAAACCAGTGCAATTCGCAAATCGCGAGTCCCTTTTCGGATCGTGCAGCGATTTCAATCGGATTTTAGCAACAGATTTTATAGTTCCGCCGAGCCAAAACTAAAGTTAGCCGTGGATTTCAGGTTCGGGGCTAATTTAACTTTTTAATTTTGAGTAAATTGCGAGTCGTCATCATGCAAATCTTAGGTATAAAAAATATGTCGGGATGTCTTATGAATCGCATTTCCATATTTGTAGATGGAAATAATATGTTCTACGCCCAACAAAAAAATGGCTGGTTTTTCGATCCGCGACGAGTGTTAGAATATTTCACCTCTGAACCCTCGATTGAACTGGTAAACGCCTTTTGGTATACCGGAATTAAAGATGCTCAAGACCAACGGGGATTTCGAGATGCATTAATTAGCCTCGGTTATACCGTCCGTACTAAAATCCTCAAAGAATATTATGACGACAACTCCGGTCGCTATTCCCAAAAAGCCAACCTCGATATAGAAATTGTTATTGATATGTTTAATACGGTCGAACAATACGACCGAGTTGTATTATTTAGTGGGGACGGCGACTTTGAACGGGCGATTGAACTGCTAAGGTCTAAAAATACTCATATCACCGTTGTTTCCACCGAAGGCATGATTGCTAGAGAACTGCGAAACGCCACCGATCGCTATATTGACCTCAACGACCTGCGACCTTATATTGAAAAATCGGATTATTAGCCCCTTTCCCTTCATCCCCCAAATTAGCAGTCCCAGACCTACCTAGAAAAATTCCTATCGCCGCCCTCCCGTTAGGCGAAAACACGGTTTCCCCGCTTAAAATATTAATTGTCAATTCTCTTTGATGTTGACCCGTCGCGCACTTATGAACAACCAAGGCTCACCAGACCGTATTATTATTTTCGATACCACGCTTCGCGATGGGGAACAGTCCCCTGGGGCGACCCTGAATGTGGATGAAAAACTGACCATCGCCCGTCAACTGGCGCGACTGCGGGTAGATGTGATTGAAGCTGGGTTTCCCTTTGCGAGTAGCGGAGACTTTGAAGCGGTTCAGAAAATTGCCCAAAATGTGGGTACCGAAGAGGGGCCGACCATTTGCGGTTTAGCCAGGGCGACGCGCCAGGATATTCAAACGGCGGCGGAAGCTTTGAAACCTGCTTTTCGACCTCGGATTCATACCTTTATTGCCACATCCGATATTCACCTCAAGTATAAGCTGAAGAAAAGCCGCGCCGAGGTGTTGGAAATTGCCCCGGAAATGGTGGCGTTTGCGAAGTCGTTTGTGGAAGATGTGGAATTTTCCCCGGAAGATGCGGGCCGTTCCGATCCAGAATTTTTATATCAGGTGATTGAAAGAGCGATCGCCGCCGGGGCGACTACGATTAATATTCCCGATACGGTCGGCTATACTACGCCTAGCGAGTTTGGCGCGTTGATTAAGGGGATTAAGGAAAATGTCCCTAATATTGACCAAGCGATTATCTCAGTTCACGGGCATAATGACCTAGGGCTGGCGGTGGCTAACTTCCTGGAAGCGGTGAAGAATGGCGCAAGACAGCTAGAATGCACGATTAACGGCATTGGCGAACGGGCGGGAAATGCAGCCTTAGAAGAGTTGGTGATGGCGTTGCACGTCCGCCGTCAATATTATAATCCCTTCTTTGGTCGTCCGGCGGAGTCGGAGGAACCCTTAACCCAGATTGATACGCGCCAAATTTACAAGACTTCTCGCCTAGTCTCTAGTTTAACTGGGATGCTGGTACAGCCGAATAAGGCGATTGTTGGGGCCAATGCCTTCGCCCATGAGTCGGGAATTCACCAAGATGGGGTTCTCAAGAATAAGTTGACCTATGAGATTATGGACGCGCAATCGATTGGGTTAACCGATAATCAGATTGTCTTGGGTAAACATTCCGGGCGCAATGCCTTTCGGACTCGCCTGCGGGAGTTGGGGTTTGAGTTGAGTGAGGATGAGTTAAATAAGGCGTTTGTCAAGTTTAAGGATTTGGCGGATAAGAAGAAAGAGATTACCGACTGGGACTTAGAGGCGATCGCCAATGACGAAATTCAACAAGCCCCGGAACTGTTTCGGTTAGAATTAGTACAGGTATCCTGCGGCGATCGCTCTAGCCCAACGGCCACTGTTACCGTCCGCACGCCTACTGGAGAAGAACTCACCGATGCTGCGATTGGCACGGGGCCAGTAGATGCGGTGTATAAAGCGATTAATCGCGTCGTGAATGTCCCTAACCAGTTAATTGAGTTTTCCGTGCAGTCGGTGACGGCGGGGATTGATGCAATTGGAGAAGTGACGATTCGCCTAAAATATGAGGATCGCGTCTTTTCCGGTCATGCAGCCAATACGGATATTATCGTCGCTTCCGCCCATGCCTATCTCAGCGCCCTGAATCGCTTGTATGCGACTCTGCACAGCGATAGCCGGATTCATCCCCAGGCGGAGATGGCGGAAGTTGCCCCTTAATCGGATTTTGCCATAATCACTAGACGCCGATCCTCAAAATCGGCGTTTGGCGTTTTCGGGGCTTTTTTGGGACAAAGGTTGTTCAACAGAGTAGGGTTGGGTAGACACAGAAGAGTCAAAACGGATATGTGCGATCGCAATTCCAAAGGTTAGCACGACTCCTGCCCATCCGTGAATCAACCCAACAGCACTGGTTAGCGTTGCTTCCGCTAGAATTAAAACGGCTTTTTTAGAAATCTGCATCTTGGTTCTTCCAACTCAATGATGCAGTTGTAAAATTTCGGGGATTCCCGAAGGCAAGCAATGCTCAGAAGCGTTATCCTATCTGCATTCGGGTACTTTCGGGGAGGGGTTTCGGTATCAGGAATCCGAAACTTTTCCGAAACTTTTTCGGTTCTGTCTGCGGGTAGCGGTAACGTCAACCGGGTTGATGGGTATATCCGATAGCCCGCCTGGAGTTTAAAGCGCCGTCGGAACATTTCGGGTTCTGTCTGCGAGTGGCGGTAACGCAAATCGGGTTGATGGGTAAATCCGATAGCCCGCCTGGAGTTTAAACTCCAGGCTAATAGCTGAAGTCCATTAAAATGGACTGAAATTCCTCCCCAGTCGTCTTCAGACGACTTTGGCTATGAGACGGGGGTTTGAACCCCCGTCGGGTGGACTTAACCTAACTCACCCGCTTTCTAGGTTCTTTGATTTCCCGTAACCTCTGTTTTACCTAGCCTTTGTCAATCTGATGCCGAAGAAGATGTCTCATGGTCCTATCCCGAAGAAACGCGTCAAGCTATTAGTTGAAGCCTTGCTAGACTATGAGCAAAATCAGAGCGATCGCATTAGTAATCTTAAGGTTTCGTGGGCTAAAAATGGTAAGCCGCATCTAGTGGTTAACACGACACTGCAAGCGCTACGCTACCTAGTAGGCGACAAAGACGGATTTAAACCTACGCCTAACACATCCGAGAAGCAACTCAAGAACACGATTGGCGAACATCTCAACAACGATTTAGGTAAGTTTCTAGAAATCCTAGAGGATCATCGGGGCAAGGAAACACGCGGATCTGAAAATTGGAATTTTACCCTGAAACTTTGGAGTAAGGATAATCCGGCGGAGAACCTGCAAAAACTAGAGAATCTATGGCAAACTAAACAATCTCCCCAGTCTCTTGCAAGTTCACCGCCAACGGAAACTTCCCCAGTTATACCCACTGCTAAACGAGATGCGATCCTCTGTCTAGAACGCCTTCCAGAGGTTCCGGTGTGGGTGGGGCGCGAGGAGTTGGTAGAAGCGTTAAAGGCGAAAATACTCGCCCCCGAAACTTCCCCGAAGGTGGTGGCGCTAATTGGACAGGGGGGAATTGGGAAAACGAGTTTAGCGGTTAAACTGCTGGAAGCCTTGGGCGTCAAGTTGCAATCCCCCGGTTTAGCGGAGGGCTGCGTTTATGACTCGGCGTTGTATTTCAAGGTGAGTCAGGGGAGTAGCTTTGATGATGTGGCGGCGTTTTTGCTAGAGGCGTTGGGGGTTGAAACAGCAGAACTCTTGAAAACGGCTGAGGCGAAGATTGCTCAGATTTTGGCGGCGTTGACAGAGAAACGTTGTTTGCTGGTGTTGGATAACTTAGAAGATATTCTCTATCCAGCTAGCCACCGGGAAGCGGGGAAAGCCGTTTCTTCAGAATGGGGCGAGTTGTTGTATAGTTTTGCCCACAGTCGCCATTGTTCGACAATTATTATAACCAGTCGCGAGTTTCCATACGATTTAACGGATCGTCGGAGTCGCAATCCTAAACCGAATCCTAAATTAGTGGAAGTTTGCACTGTAGGTGGGGTTGCGGATGAGGATGGGGTGGAGATTTTGCGCCAAAATGATTCGCAAGACTGCCAAGCGGATCTAGAGTGGATTGCAGAACGGGTGAAAGGCAATGCGTTTATTTTGACCCAACTAGCTGCAATTGGGGCAGAAAGTCCGGGCTATCTCCGCAAGCATCCCGAATTGGTGACGGAAGAAGCCGAACAGATTATTCGGGCGCAACTGGAACGCCAAAGCGAGGCGGCGCGGGAGTTGCTAAAGCGGATGTGCGTATTGCGGGTAGGGATTGATGTTCAAGGGTTAACGTTTCTGCGGTTGTATACCGATGATTGGGAAACTGATGCTCGATTTGAACTAGGAGCAATTCTAGGAAAAGTAGTAGAGTTTGCCATAGATGAGATTAAAGAGACTGAAGATATTATTAAACGTTTAGCGAATAGTTCCTTAGCTCAGCGCCGCTATGATAAGGAGCGATGCGAGTATTTTTATGACTTGCATCGTTTAATTGGGGAATTTCTGCAAACAGAGTATAAAACAGAACTGCCGCAACTACTGGAACGAGTCTATAAGTTTTACTGTACGGGTAAGAGCATTGAGAATCCTAAAACTTTAGAGGATTTATATCCAGTTTTAGAAGCTCAGTATTTTGCTTTTAAGTTAAGAAACTATAAAGAAGCTTCTATTTTGCTGATAGGAAGATTAGAACAATATCTTAAGCCTTGGGGATATTGGTATTTATTAGAAAAATTGTATAAGCAAATTTTGCCTTTTGTAGATAAAGACAAACAGCCTTTTTATTTGCAAGCGCTTGGGGAAATATATCAATATTGGGGAAGATGGAAGATAGCAGAAAGCTACTATAGGGATGCTTTGGATATTGCAAAACGCTATAAGGACAAATTTTTAATTGCAAGCTCTCTAGCTCTGTTAGGAAATATTGAATACGAGCGAGGAAATTGGGCAGAATCTGAGTGCTTGTTTCGCCAATCTTTGCATTTGCAAACCGAATTAGAAGATCGCTCTGGAATAGCCTCTTCTTGGGGACAGTTGGGAAATATTGAACGCAGCCGGGGAAACTGCGAAGAAGCCGAGCGCCTGTTTCGCCAATCTTTGCAGTTGCGAACCGAATTGGGCGATCGCTCTGGGATGGCTACTTCTTGGCTCAGTCTCGGAGATATCGAACATCTTCGGGGAAATTTAGAGGAAGCCAAGTGTCTATATCACCGATCTTTGCAGTTGCAAACTGAATTAAACAATCGCTTCGGGATAGCCACCTGTTGGGAGAATTTGGGATATATCGAGAGCTGTAGGGGAAACCGTGATGAAGCTGAACGCCTGTTTCGCCAAACCTTGCAGTTGCGAACCGAATTGGGCGATCGCTCTGGGATGGCTACTTCTTGGGGACAGTTGGGAGATATCGAGCGCAAGCGGGGAAATTGGGACGAAGCCGAGCGCCTGTATTGCCAACACTTAGACGTGGAAACCGAATTGGGCGATCGCTATAAAATTGCTGAAATCAATTATGACCTCGCTCAACTGTGGCGGAAACGCGGAAACCCCGAAACAGCCCAAGAATATTACACCACGGCTCAACAACTCTACCAAAAACTCGGCGCTGTCAAAGACTTAGAGAGAATTGAGCGAGAATGGAACTCACCGGAATAAATAGCTATGCTAATTACTGGACTATTTCACATTGCCATTAAAACCAACGACCTAGAGGCCACCGTTCGCTTTTATACGGAAATCTTGGGTTTGCGAACGGTTCCCCGTCCCGACTTTGGCTTTCCTGGGGCCTGGTTAGCCTGTACAACGCCCGTAGGCGAGGCGATTTTTCATCTGTACGCTGGGGGTCCTGCCTTGGGAAGCGAGGGGATAGCGCCCCAGGGAACGGCCGCTATTGACCATATTTCCCTGACGGCTAGCGGGTTTCATGACTTTCGCGAAAAGTTTGCCCGCCACGGGTTAGAATGGCGCGAATTCTTAGTTCCGGGTACCACCCTTTGGCAATTATTTGTCTATGACCCCAATGGCGTTCAGCTAGAACTCACCTTTGAAGGTCGAGCCGAAACCGGGCCAGAACCGGATATGTCCCCCAGTCGCCGCTATGTCGCCGGGGAATCTTTCTTTCCACCCAAAGTCAGCGCTTCTGCGAGTAAGGGCGTATCCTGATAGAGTCTTCTCAGCTTGGCTAAAAAGGCGGGTTGCGTCTTGGCTTGCAACTCCGCCACGGGATGCGATCCGGCTAACAGGGAGTCACTCGCCTCGCGGGAAAATTGGCGTACAAAGGTAATGCGATCGCGCCTCACCTGTTCCACCCGCGCCACTAATGCCGGAAAATCAACTAAACTTTCTTGCAAGGCTTGACGCAACAAGGCCCCTACATAACAACCATCCTCAAACGCCTGCGAGGCCCCTTGTCCTAATGTAGGATACATGGCATGGGAGGCATCCCCCAAACATAAAACGCGCCCCCTCTTGTCGCCAAATACAATCGGGATATCCTGTACTCTCGCCCAGTGAATCTCTTCTAAATGCTCGCATACCGCATCCACCAGGAACTGACAAACCGGGCTTAACCCTTGGGGTGGGGTGTAACATTGGCGCAGGTATTCCACCGTTTTTTGGTCGTCGCGAATTTCCAAACTTGCATCCAGGGGAAACGAACCCGCAATATAAACTTCATCCCCCGGAATGGCAAAACTCAACAACCGCGAACCGTTATAAAACCATTGCTGATAGTCTGCAATTAACCCGCCTTTCTGGGGAACCAACAGGCGATAGAGACAAACGCCTAAATGTTCGGGAGTGGGAGAACCGCCAAAAAAGCTGCTGCGAACTTGCGAATAGCGACCATCGCAGCCCACAATTAAATCAATATCTTCAAAAGCTTCGCGAATACCCGTTTCCTGGTTTTCAATTTCCAGATACAGCCGATCTGAGTCTCGATACCCCATACTCAGCGCAATCGTATTGTAGCGAATGCGATCGCCTAAAGGTTGCCGCAACTGCCGATAGAGTTCGGCCCAACGGATGCGAATACCCGCATTTTCCGCTACTTGAGACAGGGGTAAATCAAAAATTACCGTCCCATCCGTCAACCCTGCAACCCAAGACTCCCACGGTAAACTCACCCCTTCCGCCTGCAAGCTATCTGCTAATTCTGGGCTAAATTGACGCAGAATTTTCAACGAATTCGGCCCCACATTCAACCCCGTACCCGCCAACTCATTCTCTGGTGGCCCTTTGTCAATACAAATGACCTCAACATCGGGACACTCTTGCAAACCATAGGCCACTAAACACCCTACAACCCCCGCCCCAATAATTGCAACTCGGTGCGATCGCTCTCTCATCCTTGTTT